>NZ_CAKKMM010001220.1:0-1545 GCF_918698205.1 Microbacterium sp. Bi128
CCACTGCGGTGTAGGCCGCGGCATTGATGATCGTGGAGTAGTTCTTCCAGTTCCGTCCGGCGAAGGCGTCCTCGCTGCCGAGGTCAAACTCGCCCCGGCCGGCAAACTCAACGGACGGGTCGCCGTCGTACTGCCGGCGCAGCGCCTTGCCGAGCTGGCCGTTGGCGCCGACCACGAGGACCTTCTTCGGCGGCATCGGCGTGACGTCCGCCAGGCGCGGGTGCGCCTTGTCCTTGTCCGAAAGCTCGGCCTGGCCCAGCGGCACCGGCCAGCTGATGGCCGCGGTCTCGTCGGCGAGGTTCAGGAACGTGTACTGGCCCTGGGCGTCGGCGGACCAGTGGTCGTTAACGAGGTACGTGTAGGCGGTGTTGTCCTCCAGCGTCTGGAAGGCGTTCCCGACCCCGCGGGGAATGAAGATGGCCTGGCTGGGGTCCATCTCGGCGGTGAACACGGCGCCGAAGGTCGGGCCTTCGCGCAGGTCCACCCAGGCGCCGAAAATCCTGCCGGTGGCCACGGAGATGAACTTGTCCCACGGCTCGGCATGGATGCCGCGGGTGGTGCCGGCGGATTCGTTGAACGAGATGTTGTTCTGCACCGGACGGAAGTCGGGCAGGCCAAGCGCCACCATCTTTTCCCGCTGCCAGTTCTCCTTGAACCAGCCCCGGTTGTCACCGTGGACCGGAAGGTCGTAGAGGACGACGCCGGGGATCGGGGTTTCGTGCGCTGTGAGCTTTTTCGAGAACTCGATCGACATAATCTACTGGCCTTGTTCCTTGTACTTCGCTTCCGTGGCGGCCTTCTGGGGCCGCCACCAGTCCTCGTTGTTCCGGTACCAGGCGATGGTGTCTTCGATGCCGGCCTCGAAGTTGGAGAACTGCGGCTTCCAGCCGAGTTCCTCGCGCAGCTTGGAGGAGTCGATGGCGTACCGCATGTCGTGGCCGGGCCGGTCCACCACGTGCTCGTACGCGTCCGGCGCCTGGCCCATGTGCTTGAGGATCAGCTCGACGACGTCCTTGTTGTTCTTCTCGCCGTCGGCGCCGATCAGGTAGGTCTCCCCGATCCGGCCCTCGGCGATGATCGCCAGGACAGCGGACGAGTGGTCGTTGGCGTGGATCCAGTCACGGACGTTCTCGCCCTTGCCGTACAGCTTGGGACGGATGCCGTCGATCACGTTGGTGATCTGGCGCGGGATGAACTTCTCCACATGCTGGTACGGACCGTAGTTGTTGGAGCAGTTGCTGATGGTTGCCTGCAGGCCGAAGGACCGCACCCAGGCGCGGACCAGCAGATCCGAGCCCGCTTTCGTGGAGGAATACGGGCTGGAGGGGTTGTAGGGCGTGCTCTCGGTGAACCGCTCCGGGTCATCGAGCTCGAGATCGCCGTAGACCTCGTCGGTGGAGATGTGGTGGAAGCGCTTGTTGTGCTTCCGCGCGGCCTCGATCAGGGTGTAGGTCCCGATGATGTTGGTGTCCAGGAACGGGCGCGGATCGTGCAGCGAGTTGTCGTTGTGGGATTCCGCGGCGTAGTGCACCACGACGTCGGACC
>NZ_CAKKMM010001221.1:0-1543 GCF_918698205.1 Microbacterium sp. Bi128
CTGCGCCGCGAGGCCAAGAACGTCGGGCTCAACTCCAACTTCTCGATCTACGACTCCGCCGACTCGCTGCGCCTGATCACCCTGGTGGCCAAGAACCTGGACCTTGACCCCAAGCGCTTCGCGCCCAAGGCCATCCAGCACAAGATCTCCGCGCTCAAGAACGAGCTGATCGACGCAGACAGCTATTCCTCCAGCGCCAACTACAACGATCCCTTCGAGCAGGCCGTCGCCGAGGTCTTCAAGGGCTACACCCAGCGCCTGCGCCAGGCCAACGCCATGGACTTCGATGACCTGATCGCCGAGACCGTCTACATGTTCCGGGCCTTCCCGGCGCTCGCCGACTCCTACCGGCGCCGCTTCCGGCACGTCCTCGTGGACGAATACCAGGACACCAACCACGCCCAGTACGCCCTGGTGCGCGAGATCGTCGGCGAGGGCCCCGACGCGGCCGAGCTCACCGTCGTCGGCGATTCAGACCAGTCCATCTACGCCTTCCGCGGCGCGGACATCCGCAACATCGTGGAGTTCGAGAAGGACTACCCGGACGCCCGCACCATCAAGCTCGAGCAGAACTACCGCTCCACCCAGACCATCCTCAGCGCCGCCAACTCGGTGATCTCCCGCAACCCCAACCGGCCGGAGAAACGGCTCTGGACGGCCGAGGGCGACGGCGAGAAGATCGTGGGCTACGTCGGCGAGAACGAACACGACGAGGCCCAGTTCATCGCCAAGGAAATTGACCGGCTCCAGGATGAGGGCAACCTGCGCCCCGGCGACGTGGCCATTTTCTACCGCACCAACGCCCAGTCCCGCTCGATCGAGGACGTCCTGGTCCGCGTGGGCCTGCCCTACAAGGTGGTCGGCGGCACCCGCTTCTACGAGCGCAAGGAGATCAAGGACGCCCTCGCCTACCTGCGCGTCCTGGTCAACCCGGACGACGACGTCAACCTCCGCCGCATCCTCAACGAACCCAAGCGCGGGATCGGTGACCGAGCCGAGGGTGCCGTCGCCGCCCTGGCGGAGCGTGAGCGCACCTCCTTCATGGCCGCCGCGCGGCGCGCCGATGAAGCCCCGGGCATGGCGACGCGTTCGGTCAACGCCGTGCTGGGCTTCGTGAAACTCCTCGACGACCTCGCCGAGGTCGCTTCCGGCTCCGGCGCGGCCGCGGCCCTCGAAGCCGTGCTCGAACAAACCGGCTACCTTGCCGGGCTGCGCTCCAGCACCGACCCGCAGGACGAGTCCAGGGTGGAGAACCTCGCCGAACTGGTCGCCGTCGTCCGGGAATACGAACGCGACAATCCCGAAGGCTCGCTCGGAGCCTTCCTGGAGCAGGTCTCCCTCGTGGCCGACGCCGACCAGATCCCGGACGCCCCCGGCGGTGACGCCGAAAACCTGGCGGCCGCCGTCGCCGAAGCCAAGCGGCTCGGCGTCGTGACCCTGATGACGCTGCACACCGCGAAGGGCCTGGAATTCCCGGTCGTGTTCCTGACCGGCATGGAACACGGGCTGTTCCCGCACCAGCGCTCCGCCACCGATCCCAAGG
>NZ_CAKKMM010001222.1:0-1541 GCF_918698205.1 Microbacterium sp. Bi128
AGCCGTCTGGTTCCTGGCAGTCATTGTCCCGTCCCTGGCCCTGACGGTCCGTCGCCTCCACGACTCGAACTTCAGCGGCTGGATGTACCTCATCGTCCTCATCCCGTTTATCGGCGGCATCATTCTCCTCGTCTTCACGCTGCTGGAATCAAAACCCGAGGGCCAGCGCTTCGACGTCCCCGCATAAGCATCCGGTCGCACCCACTGACCCCGCACGAACTACAAGAAGGCCCTGCCGCCCTCGTGGGCTGCGGGGCCTTCTTCTGCCATAGGTGTGCCCTGGCCCTATGCGGGGCCGTACGGCCCCGTCCCGCCGCAACCAATAAAAAACCCCGTATCCCCGTTGAGTCAACGGTGATACGGGGTTCTTCCCGAGCTTCCTGCCAGAATCGAACTGGCGACCTTCTCATTACGAGTGAGACGCTCTACCAACTGAGCTAAGGAAGCAACCACATGAATGCCCGGCGAACCGGGCGGATCATGCAAGAGACAACTGTAATAGAGTCCCGGCGTCCGGGTCAAAATGAGCGACCGAAGCCGCCATGCGGCCCCGTCACGGACCTAGCAGACGGTGTTGTCCGCCGGGGCCTTTCCGTCCACCAGGTAGTCATCGACCGCGTTGCCGATGCAGCTGTTGGAACGGCCGTACGCCGTGTGGCCCTCACCCTTCCAGGTCAGCAGCGAGGCGTTCCCAAGCTGCTTGCGCAGCGAACTGGCCCATTCCACGGGGGTAGCCGGGTCGCCGGTGGTTCCAACTACGACAATCGGGGCCGAGCCCTTGTACTCGATCGGGGCAGGGGTCCGGACGTTCTTGTACGGCCAGTCCTTGCAGTTGCTGCCGCCATAGGCGAAGTAGTAGCCCAGGGTGGGCGACAGCTGGCGCAGCTTCTGGTCCTCGGCCCGCATGGACGCGGTGTCGGACACCATCGGGTAGTCCAGGCAGTTGATGGCGTTGAAGGCGAAGGTGCTGTTTGACGTGTAGGTGCCGCTGGGATCGCGGTCGGCGCCGAAGTCGGCCAGTTGCAACATGCCGGTGCCGTCGCCGGCCAGGGCGGTGGCGAGCGCACGGGTGAGGATCGGCCAGTTGTCATCGTTGTAGAGCGGGATGATGAGGCCGCTGACAAACGTGGAGCCCGAGACCTTCCGTCCGTCCTTCGCCGGCAGCGGGTTCGCCTCGGCCGCGCTGATGGCGTTGTGGATCTGCTGGACGCCTTCCTCGGTGCTTCCCGTGAGGGGGCATCCGGACGTCTGCTGGCATTTGGCGACATAGGCGTGGAGGGCCTTGTCGAAGGCCACGGCCTGGTCGCGGGTCAGTTCCTCGTTGCTCAGCGACGGGTCCATGGCGCCGTCGAGGACCAACCGGCCCACATTGTCCGGAAACAGCGACGCATAGGTGGAGCCCAGCAGGGTCCCGTAGGAGTAGCCGAGGTAGTTCAGCTTTGAGTCGTTGGCCACGCCGCGCAGGATGTCGAGGTCCTTGGCGGCACTGAAGGTGTCGATGTGGGCCAGCACCGGCCCGGTTTTCTCCACGCACTTGGCAG
>NZ_CAKKMM010001223.1:0-1539 GCF_918698205.1 Microbacterium sp. Bi128
GGGTCTACGAGTCCGCCGAACCGGTCTGGGACGAAAAGCGCGTCGAGCGCGCCCGCTAGAGCCATCGCGGGGTCCACTAAGCAATGCGGGGTCAGATACCGCCCATTCCGGGGGCGGTTATGGGCGCTAAGTGACCCCGCGTTGCTATTTGAAACGCGCAACAAATGATTAAATGATCACCAGCCGCTAGCATTTGAGCATGAACACTGATGAGCGGCACCGCCTGATCGGCGGACTGCTGCGCGACCGGGAGCACGTGACGGTGGACGATCTGACGGCCGCCTGCGGCGCCTCCGGCGCCACCATCGCCGTGACCTCGACATCCTGGCCCTGCACGGCGTGTTGCGGAGGGTCCACGGCGGAGCCAAGAGCCTCGTTTTCGGCGGCGAAAACCCGCACTACGGGCAACGCGAACTCGAGGACCACACCGCCAAGATGCGGATCGCCGCCGGGGTGGCGGCCATGCTCGCGGACCGTGGACACGTCTGGCTGGACAGCGGCACCACCGCCACGGAGATCGCCCGCCAGTTGCGCCAGCGTGAGATGACGATCATGCCGATGTCGCTGCGGGCCGTCACCGCGCTGTCCGCGGACGACGGTCCGGCCGGGCGCCGCCCCGAACTCCTGATGCCCGGCGGCAGCCTCGTCCCCGGCGAACTTTCCTTCCGGGGGCCGATGACGGAATCCAACATCCGCTCGCTGCGCTTCGACACCGCCGTCGTCACGCCCTGCGCCCTGAACCTCAAGGACGGGCTGTTGGCCCACGACCTCGACGACGCCGCAGTCAAACGCGCCGGCCTCGAATCCGCCGCCCGGGTGATCGTCGCCTGTGCCGCCGCCAAATGGAACGCCACCGCCGTCGCCCTCGTCGCATCCCTGGACGCCGTGGATGCCATCGTGACCGACCGGCAGCTCAGCCCTGAAGAACTTGACCAACTCGCCCAGCACTCGGTGGAAGCAGTGATCGTATGACCAGTACCGCAACCGTCCCGCAACTCAAGGCTGCCACCGGGGCGACTTTCCTTGTCTTCGGGATCAACGGATTAGTTTTCGCCAGCTGGGCAGCCCGCATCCCGGCCGTGACGGAGATCCTGCAGATCACCGCGGGCCAGATGGGAACCCTGCTGCTGTGCGTCGCGGTCGGTTCGCTGATCGCCCTGCCGACGGCCGGGTTCGTCGTCGGCCGGATCGGCACCGCCAACACCGTCCGCAGCGCCGGACTCGTGGCCGCGGCGGCCGGTGTCGGCGTCGCGCTCTCCCTGATGGCGGCCTCCATCCCTGGGACTGCCATTGCCCTGTTCTTCTTCGGGATAGGCGTCGGGTTGTGGGATGTTTCGCAGAACATTGAAGGTGCCGACGTCGAACACCGGCTCGGGCGCACCATCATGCCGCAGTTCCACGCGGCCTTCAGCGGCGGCGCGTTCGTCGGTGCCCTGATCGGCGCCGGATTATCCACCCTGGGGGTCGGGCTCCCGGAGCACCTGCTGGTCATAGCCGCCGTCGTCGCCGTCCTGACCACGGTGGCACCCCGGTATTTCC
>NZ_CAKKMM010001224.1:0-1538 GCF_918698205.1 Microbacterium sp. Bi128
TCCCGGCCTCTGCAACGGCGGTCACCGCAGGACCCCCAGCTGCTGCAGGCGCTCGATGGTCTCGGCGTCGAACCCGTTCTCCAGCAGCACCTCGACGTTGTGTTCGCCGAGTCGCGGGGCCACCCGGCGGATGGTGGGCGGGGTGGCGGAGAGCCGGATGGGTGCGTTGAGCATCTTCACGGTGCCGACGCCGGGGTGTTCCGCCTCGACGATCATGTTGTTGGCGTGTGTCTGCGCATCGGCCAGGGTCTGTTCCAGGGTGTGGACCGGGGCGTTGAGCAGCCCCTGGTCTTCGAGCCGGGTGGTCCAGTATTCGGTGGTGTTGGTGGCCATGCGCTCGCGGAAGATCGCCTGCAGTGCCGGCTTGTGCTTGAACTGCTGTTCGAGGTTGGCGAACTCGGGCCGCAGCGTGAGGTCCTCGTCCAGGCCCAGGGCCTCGGAAATGCGCAGCAGCGGGTCCGGGGTGAAGCCGCCCACCATGCAGACGGCGCCGTCGGTGGTTTCAAAGACGCCGCTGAGCGGCATGGCGCCCCAGTTGACCTCGTAGCCGCGGTTGAGCTGCATGCAGGCCTCCTGCATCTGCAGGTGCAGCATGGAGTCGTACATGGTCACCTCCACCTTCTGCCCGACGCCGGCGGACTCGCGGGTGCGCAGTGCCAGCAGGATGCCCTGCATGAGGTGCATGCCCGTGATGTAGTCGCACAGCGTGGTGGGGTAGATGGCCGGTTTCATGTCATCGGACTCGCGCCGCCACATGACGCCGGAGTAGGCCTGGGCGATCGCGTCCTGGCCGCCCTTGTGCGAGTAGGGGCCCTCGGGGCCGAAGCCGGTGCCGGAGGCCCAGATGATGCCCGGGTTCTGCTCCTTGAGGTCCTCGTAGCCGAAGCCCATCCGCTCCATGACGCCGGAGCGGAAGTTGCTGACCACGACGTCCGCGTCGGCGAGCAGCCGGTGGAGGACGGCTTTGCCCTCATCGGTGCGGGTGTCCACGGAGATGCTGCGCTTGTTCCGGTTGATGGACAGGAAGATCGGGTTGTCCTGGCCGTCCTTGTCCGGGAACGAGTTGCGGGAGATGTCTCCGGCGCCGGGGCGTTCCACCTTGATGATGTCCGCGCCGTAGTCGCCCAGCAGCTGGGTGCAGGACGGGCCCATGAACACCTGGGTGAAGTCCACGATCTTGATTCCCTCGAGCGGGAGCGGGGTGCCGGCCTCAGCGGCGGCGGTTGCCGCCGTCGTGCCTGACAGCAGGTCGTCGATGACGGTGCTCATGCCCCCACCACCGCGTCCACGTCAAGGGTGGCGTTCGACGACGGGACGTCGCCCGGGTCCGCGCCGTGCCGGCGCATGCCCTGCTGGATGTCCAGGGCGGAGACGTCGCGGACGAGGGTGCCGTTCTGGATCGCCAGGGCGGCGGCGACGCCGACTGCCTGGCCCATGGCCATGCAGGGCGGGATCTCGCGGGACATCTTCTGGGCCTCGGGGGTGGCGGAGTAGTGCCGGCCGGCGACGAGCAGCTGGTCCACTTCCTTGGGCAGCAG
>NZ_CAKKMM010001225.1:0-1537 GCF_918698205.1 Microbacterium sp. Bi128
GGACAGGATGCGGGCCAGCGGCGGCGTACCGGCCGGCGGTTCGGGGCGCTCGACGGCGAGGATCGCCTCGAGCAGCGAGGCGAGGGTGTCGCCGTCGGCGAGGTCGTAGCGTTCTTCATCCACGCCGGCGGCAGCGCGTGCGGCAGCGAAGTAGCGTACATTCACGAAAAAGTCAGCCTCCGATGGCGCTCATGCTGCGGTCCGGCTGGACGAAGTCGGGCGCGTCGAGGCCCACATGGTCCATGCCGTGGGCCTTGGGCTTGATCCACATGGCATCCTGCCAGCGTTCGGCGAGCTGTTCGTCGCTGGCGCCCTCGCGCAGCAGCCCCAGCAGATCCACTTCCTCGCGCGAGAACAGGCAGCTCATGATCTTGCCCTCGGCGGTGATGCGCGTCCGGCGGCAGTCCGAGCAGAACGGCTCCGTGACGGAGGCGATGATGCCCACAGTGCCGAGCAGAGGGCCGGCGGCGCGGTCGGTGCCGGGAACCCGGGCCCGGACTTCGAACCGTTCCGCCGGGGCGCCGTCGCGGTCCCGCGGGTCGGAACTGAGCACGTAATCGACCGAGAGCAGTTCCCGGATCTCCGCGGCGGTGATCATGTTCCGCCGGGTCCAGCCGTGGTCCGCGTCGAGCGGCATCTGTTCGATGAAGCGCAGTTCATAGCCGCGGTCCAGTGCCCAGGCCAGGAGGGCCGGGGACTCGGCGTCGTTGATGCCGCGCATGAGTACAGCGTTGAGCTTGACCGGGCCCAGGCCTGCGGCCCAGGCGGCGTCGACGCCGGCGAGGACCCTGTCCAGGAAGGGCCGGCGGGTCAGCTTGGTAAAGGTTTCTTCATGCAGGGAGTCCAGCGAGACGTTGATTCTGGTCAGTCCCGCGGCTTTGAGTCCGGCGGCCTTCTTGTCCAGGCCGACGGCGTTGGTGGTCATCGAGATTGGCAGGCCGGGGTGGGCCTGGCGGAGCGCGGCGATGATCTGCAGCAGGTCCGCCCGCACCAGGGGCTCGCCTCCGGTCAGCCGCAGTTCACGCACGCCGAGCATGTCGACGCCGATCCGCACGATCCGGACGATTTCCTCCGCGGACATCACCGCCTGCTTGGACAGCCATTCCAGGCCCTCGGCCGGCATGCACAAGGTGCAACGCAGATTGCACTTGTCCGTCAGTGAGAGGCGCATGTCCGTGGCGCGGCGGCCGTAGCGATCCACGAGCCCTGCAACCAGGCCCTCCGGACGCCCGGACAGCGCGGCTGCAGCAGGCACTCCCGCTCCGGGACTGCCTGCCGCGCGGGGCTGGGGCATACCCAGTTGAACTGTCATAGAGTCAGGCTACGCCACCTCGCTGCCCACGTCACAGCCGCATGACGGCACGGATATTACGGATTCGGGAACGATGTCCGGCGGGGGTCCGGAGCCCTGCCCGGACCGTGGCCGCGAACCTATGCTGGAAGCGTGAACAAGACCCAGCCGGCCCCGGACGCAACGGAGAACCGGCGCATCCTCCTCGTCGAGGACGAACCGACCATCGCGGGAGTGGTCCGGGAC
>NZ_CAKKMM010001226.1:0-1537 GCF_918698205.1 Microbacterium sp. Bi128
CTGCTGCCGCGGCCACCTTGTCCTGGACCGGCTTGCTGTTCCAGAGCTCTGCCGACCTGGCCTTGAGCTTGTCATAGGCTGCGCGGCCTGACCGCGATCCCAGGACGTACCCTGCTGCCAGTCCGGTGGCGAAAAGAAATTTGCCCTTCATGCTGTGCTCCTGCTCCCTGACGTAGGTGAAAAGTAGACGTTGTTGAACAGTTCGTGGACAGTGGGTGGCAGTGCCGGACCATGCGGCCGGCAGGCCGCCTTGCTGTCAAAATAGTGCAAAAAACCGGCCCCGGGAATAACCCAGGGCCGGTTTCCGGTCAGCTTCCGTGTTAGCGGGCTGAGCGCTTGCTGATCATGCCGTAAACGAGCAGGACGATGATCGCACCGCCGATGGCCAGCAGCCAAGTCGACAGCGAGAAGAACTCGTTGATGCCAACGCCGAACAGTGCGCTGCCAATGAATCCGCCGAGCAGGGCGCCGACGACGCCCAGGATCAGAGTGATGATGATGCCACCGCCCTGACGTCCCGGGAGGATAGCCTTAGCGATGGCGCCGGCGATGAGGCCCAGAATCAGAAATGCGAGAAAACCCATTTTTCGTTCCTTCTTCTTTCATAGAGGAGGCACCCGGATCGCCGGGTGCGCTACATCCTTCTGCCCTAATACTAATCATGCTTAGTATCAAAGAGCCACCCGACACCCGTGGGTTCGCCGGGCGGGGTGCCAAAACAGCCGACTGCGCCCTACCATGCGTAGTCTTCCGGAGCCGTCCTGTGGCCCGGGAAGATCTCGTCGAGGCGCTTGAGCGCATCGGTGTCGAGCTTCAATTTGTGCGCCCTGACGGAGGCTTCGAGCTGCTCGAGGGTACGCGGGCCGATGATCGGAGCGGTGACTGCCGGCTGGTGGAGCAGCCACGCGAGTGCCAGGTCCGCGGGTTCCTGACCCAGTTCGGCGGCGAATTCCTCGTATCGCCGGATCTGTTTCTGGTGCGACTTGAGCGCCTCAAGGGCACGGCCCGCGATGCGGCGGACGCCGTCGTTCTCCTTTTTCAGCACTCCGCCGAGCAGGCCGCCGTGCAACGGCGACCATGGCAGGATCCCCAGGCCATACTGCTGGGCGGCCGGGATGACCTCGAGTTCCACGTCCCGGGTCAGCAGGTTGTAAATCGACTGTTCGCTGACCAGCCCGTTGTAGTTGCGGCGGCCGGCGGTTTCCTGGGCCCGGGCGATGTGCCAGCCGGCGAAGTTGCTGCTGCCGGAGTACAGGATCTTGCCTTGCTGGACGGCGACCTCGATAGCCTGCCAGATCTCATCCCAGGGCGTGTTCCGGTCCACGTGATGGAACTGGTACAGATCGATGTAGTCCGTCTGCAGCCGTTTCAGGCTGGCATCGAGCGCCCGGCGGATGTGCAGTGCCGAGAGTTTGGACTCGTTGGGCCGGTCGGTCATGGTGCCGAACAACTTGGTGGCAAGCACCGTGCGCTCGCGGCGCTCGCCCCCCTGGGCGAACCAGCGGCCGCGTATTTCCTCCGTCCAGCCGCGGTGGCT
>NZ_CAKKMM010001227.1:0-1535 GCF_918698205.1 Microbacterium sp. Bi128
TGCCGTTAGTTGCTCGCAGCGAGGATCTGCTCGCGCAGAATATCCGCGTGGCCGCAGTGCTGGGCGAGTTCCCTGAGCATGTGCAGGTAGACCCACCGCAGCGGCAGCGGGCCGCGCCGGTTGCCTCTGACAAGGTCGTCAAGGCCGAGCGAAGCGGCCCGACGCCGTGAGTCCCCGCAGGCCTGGAGATAGGCGGCCTGGAGGCCCGCGATGGTGTCGTCATCCGCCAGGATAAACGATTCGTCGGGGGTGGCCGGAATGCCGATCACCGCCCGGGGCCGGCACGTGATGGCCTCGTCAAACCAGACCTTCTCCACGAAGGCGGCGTGCTTGACCAGCCCCAGAAGGGTGGTCCGCGACGGCACCAGCGAGGCCCGGGCCTCCTCTTCGGTGAGTCCGTCCAGGCAGGCGTGCAGGTCCGAACGATGCTCGTCGAGGAATGCATCGAACTGGGTACGCAGGTCCGCGGCCAGTGTTGCCGGATCCATGCTGGGGTGAGAGCTCATGGCCCCACATCCTATGGCGGAAAAGCCCGGTCCGGAAGCAGTGGACCGGGCCTTTCCGCGGACGCGGTCAGTGGCCGCGGACGCGGTCAGTGGCCGCGGGCGATCCATTCCTCAAGGTGCGGTGCTTCGGCGCCGATCGTTGTGGGTTCCCCGTGGCCGGTCCGGACCGTCGTGTCGGCCGGGAGCGGCAGGAGCCGGGTCCGGATGGACTCGATGATGGTCGGGAAATGGCTGAAGGATCGGCCCGTCGCCCCGGGGCCACCCTGGAACAGCGTGTCCCCGCTGAACATTGTTTTTTCGCTAAGCACGGTGCCTTCGCTTTCGAGAAGGAAGCACACGGACCCGGGCGAGTGGCCGGGGGTGTGCCGTGCCACGAGTCTTGCCCCTGCGACGTCGAACGTGTCGCCGTCGGCAATGGCGTGGTCCGGCTCGGTGCCGGGGAACACCCGCTCCCACAGCATCCAGTCGTCCCGGTGCAGGTACACCGGCGCGTTCACGAGAGTCCGGACCTCGCCCACGGCGCTGATGTGGTCATCGTGGCCGTGCGTGAGCAGGATTGCGGTGACCTTCCGGCCCGAGACGGCCGCGGCCACGGCAGCGGGATCGTGGGCCGGGTCGATGATGACGCATTCGGCGTCGTCTCCGAGGATCCAGACGTTGTTCTCAACATCCCAGGTGCCGCCGTCGAGGGAAAACGTCCCGGAGGTGACCAGCCGGTCGATCCGGATGCTCACAGGGCCGGCGTTCACAGCTCCACCACCGAGCGCAGCACAGCGCCGGCATGCATCTTCGTGAAGGCCTCCTCGATCTGGTCGATCGTGATCCGCTCCGTCACGAAGGCGTCCAGGTCCAGCTTGCCCTGCCGGTAGAGGCTGATGAGTGTGGGGAAGTCGCGCGAAGGCAGGCAGTCGCCGTACCAGGAGGACTTCAGGGAGCCGCCGCGCCCGAACACATCCAGCAGCGGCAGTTCCAGGGTCATCTCGGGGCTCGGCACACCCACCAGGACCACCGTGCCGGCGAGGTCCCGGG
>NZ_CAKKMM010001228.1:0-1535 GCF_918698205.1 Microbacterium sp. Bi128
CGCCACTGGTTGCCGCCGCGTTCATGTACCTCATCCTGACCGTTCCGCTCACCCACTTGGTCAACTACATCGACAAGCGTCTGCGCACCGGCCGTCCGGAGAAGCGTCAGCCTGACGACGCCGCGGCCTTGATCGGGAAGGGAGCACAGCCATGAGCGAATTCGCCTCCGGCTCGCTGACCGGCAAGAACCTGCACTTGTCCTTCGGCACGAACCATGTCCTCCGCGGCATCGACCTTCATGTCGAGAAGGGCACCACCGCCTCGGTGATCGGGCCCTCCGGCTCAGGGAAGTCCACGCTGCTGCGTGTCATGAACCGCCTGATCGAACCGGACCAGGGCGACATCCTGCTCGATGGCCGCTCGGTCCTGAAGGACAACCCGGACGAGCTGCGCCAGCGGATCGGCATGGTGTTCCAGCAGTTCAACCTGTTCCCGCACAAGACCGTGGTGGACAACGTCTCGCTGGCGCTGCGGAAGCTGCGCAAGCTGCCGGCCGAGCAGGCACGGGCCGAGGCCCTCGAGCAGCTCGACCTGGTGGGGCTCAAACACAAGGCCGACGCGCGCCCTGCCAACCTCTCCGGCGGCCAGCAGCAGCGTGTCGCCATTGCCCGCGCCCTGGCCATGAAGCCGGAGGTGATGTTCTTCGATGAGGCCACCTCCGCCCTCGACCCCGAGCTCGTCAAGGGTGTGCTGGCGCTGATGGCCGACCTCGCCAAGGGCTGCATGACCATGGTGGTGGTGACCCACGAGATGGGCTTCTCCCGCAATGTCGCGGACACCGTGACGTTCATGGACGCCGGCGTCGTCGTCGAGTCCGGTCCCCCGGAACAGATCTTTACCAGCCCGCGGACCGAGCGGCTGCAGGGGTTCCTCGCGGACGTTCTGTAGTTCGCTCCAGCGTCACGGCAGCTTAAATGACTGATGGCACCCGCAGCGGCGGGTGCCATCAGTCATTTAAGGGCTGGGGCTATGGCTTAGCGCCGGCCGCCGCCTTCGCCGCGGCCGGGAGGGCGTCGAAGATCCGGTTCATCGCGGCGTCGTCGTGCGCGGCGGAGAGGAACCAGGCCTCGAAGACCGACGGCGGCAGGTAGACGCCGGAGTCCAGCATGGAGTGGAAGAACGGGGCGTAGCGGAACACTTCCTGGCCCTGGGCGTCCTCGTAATTGTGGACACCCAGGGCGCCCGTACCGAAGGCGACGGAGAACAGGTTGCCTGCGCGCTGGATGGAGTGGTCCACGCCGGCAGCATCGAGTGCGGAGGACAGCGCCGCGGAGAGTTCCAGCGAGCGGGCATCCACGAACGAATAGACCTCGGGGGTGGCGTGCGTGAGGGTCGCGACCCCGGCGGCCATGGCCACCGGGTTACCGCTCAGAGTCCCGGCCTGGTAGACGGGGCCCAGCGGCGCCAGGTAGTCCATGACCTCCGCGCGTCCGGCGAGAGCCGCCGTCGGCATGCCGCCGCCAATCACCTTCCCAAATGTCAGCAGGTCCGGGGTCCACGGCTGGGCCTCACCGGCGGCGCCGCCGGTGAGGCC
>NZ_CAKKMM010001229.1:0-1534 GCF_918698205.1 Microbacterium sp. Bi128
AACGACCAGGTCCTGCTCAACGAACAGACCGGCGCCGTCGCCTCCACCGAACACGGCAACAACAACTCCCACAACAACTCCGGAAAGTAAACACCTGCAACAGCCCGGTCATGGACCGCCGGCAAAACACCCCCTTGGAACGCCACCCGGCCAACAGCCGGGTGGCGTTCCTGTCCGCGCCGCCTCAACGACTCGTCCTCCCCCCGAAGCATCAACAGTTTGTTGACAACAGGATGTTGATGCCTGAAGCTGGTGGTGTCGAGGGGTGCCGAGCCGACGGGAAAATGGAGTCTGGAATGAACGAGACCGACGGGACCCGTCAAGGCGGCGACGCTGCGGAGGCTCAGCGCCAAAGCCAGGCCACACGGATGTTGCTGGACCGGGGCGCTTCCGAACTGCCGCCCCGGCCCTGGCTCGGTGAGCGGCAGCCCCCTTCGGCGAGTGACCTGATCCAGCACGTTTTGTGGCGGGCCAACGGGACCGGCCGCGGAGAGGCCGTGGATGGTCTGGACGTGCGGGCCGCCCTCACCCTTGTGTCAGCCGCGCGGGCAGAGATGGATGGCCTGGAAACGGCACTCCTGTTCCTGGCGCGGGCCGAGGGGCTGACCTGGCCCCAGATTGCCCAGAGCCTGGGCCTCCGCTCGGCGCAGGCCGCGCAGCAGCGACAGGATCGACTGTCCGGCAGGCCCGAGACGGGCGTGGTGGGCTGACGTGGAGTTCACTCCTCAGGCCAGTGCCGGAAGGGAAGGCCGCGATCCCGCCGGGGCGGTTCTCACCGGCATCGGCGCCAGCCCTGGCACCGCCTGCGGGACGGCCCGGACCGTTCACAGCGTCGACGAATTCTCCGCGGTGGCCCCCGGCGACGTTTTGGTCTGCCGCCCCACTGACCCCGCCTGGACGCCACTGTTCGGGATCGCCGCCGCCGTCATCACAGAAACGGGCGGGATGCTCTCGCACGCCGCCATCGTGGCCCGCGAACAGGGCATCCCCGCCGTTCTGGGGGTAACCGGCGCGCTGACCCGCATCACGGACGGAACGACGCTCGTGGTCGACGGAACCCACGGAACCGTCCACGCGAAACCAGCAGGTCGCGTGGCAGGTCCATGAGCCCGCAGCAGCCATCCATGCTGTTCACCCTCCACGCCCTGAGGCTGCTCGGCTTCGCTGACACTGAGTCAGTTGCCGCCCGGTTTGGCCAGGATCCGCACGACGTCGAACGGCTCCTCATTGACGCCGGCGCGACAGGGTGGGCGTCGCGCTCCTCATTCGGCGGAAACCGGGGCTGGTCCCTGACCGTGGCCGGCAGGACTGAAAACGAACGGCTCCTGGCCGAGGAGCTGGACAGCGTGGGCGGCCAGGCAGCAGTCACCGCCGTGCACGCGAAGTTTGCACCGCTGAACGCAGGAGTCGTGGCCGCCTGCAGCAAACTCCAACTCCGCTGGCTCGCCGAGGGAAGTCAGCCCAACGATGGGATCGACGAGCCGACACAGCAAACCTTCAACCAGGCGTTGGTGTCCTTGAGCGATCTGGAAGT
>NZ_CAKKMM010001230.1:0-1534 GCF_918698205.1 Microbacterium sp. Bi128
CCCCAAGATCAGCCCCAAGAAGACCTGGGAAGGCTTCGCCGGCTCGATCGCCGGGGCTGTCGTCGTGGGCGTGCTCGCCATGATATTCGTGCTGGGCGAACCGTGGTGGTTCGGCGTCGTGCTCGCCGTGGGCATGGTGGCAGCCGCCACCGCCGGCGACCTCGCCGAATCCATGGTCAAGCGCGAGCTCGGCATCAAGGACATGAGCAGCATCCTCCCCGTACACGGCGGCGTCATGGACCGGCTGGACTCGATTGTCTTCGCCTCGCCGGTGGCGTTCATCCTGTTCTCGGCCCTCACCGCCGCCTAGAAGCACCGGACCAGCACTTCCGGCGCCTAGAATGGTGCCGAGCAAACCAGCCGAACGGCATCAAAGGAACAAAGTAACAGTGGACATTCAACGGCAGATTCCTGCGTCTTTTGACCGCGTGCAGCGGAACCAGTATGGCTACAACGCCAGGCAGGTCGACGATTTCCTGCAGCGCGCACGGGTGTCATTCGAAGCTCCGTCCTCGGCCTCCCGCGCCATCAAGAGCTCGGACGTCCGCGCCGTGTCCTTCGATCCCGTGAAGGGCGGCTACGCCGCCGCCGGCGTGGACGCCGCGCTGGACCGGCTCGAAGACGCCCTCGCCCGGCGCGAGCGCGATGAGCTCGTTGCCGAACGCGGCGAAGATGCCTGGCTGCGCGAAATCGGCCGGCTCGCGGGCGTCCTGCGCGGCCGCCTGCACCGGCCGGACGGCCAACGCTTCCGGCGCCCGTCCAAGCCCAAGGCCCGCAGCTACAACACCACTGACGTCGACGACCTCTGCCACGAGCTGATCGGCTACCTCGAGGAGGACCAGCCGCTGAGCGTGGACAACGTCCGGCGCGCCGTGTTCCGTCCCGCCGTGGGCCGGGAGGGCTACGAGGAAAGCCAGGTCGACGCATTCCTGGAGCGCGCCGTCGAGCTCATGGCGGCCATCGACTAGTCACGCCCCGCCCGGAGCCCCGCCAGGGTCACCGTTCCGTCGCGAGCGGCCGTTCCGGGGTGTGCAGCCGGGTCATCAGCCGTGTCATTGTCCGCGGCACCCGGCCCCGCGTGGCCCGCGACACCAGGATCGTGACGGCGAACGCGGCCGGTACCGTCCACGCGGCCGGTTGCGCCAGCCACGACGGCGTCTCTGCCGCCCCCAGCACCGAACCGGCCACCATCGCGCTGCCGCAGAGCACGCCGCCGGTCGCCATGCCCGCGATTGCCCCGGCGTCCGTCAGTCCCCGCCACCAAATGCCCAGCAGCAGGACAGGGCAGATCGTGGACGCGGTAAAGGCAAACACGAGCCCCACGCTGCCGGCCAGTGCCAGCGACTCGGTCATCGACGCGATTCCCAGAGGCACCAGCGCCGAGATCAGCGCTGCCAGCCGGAAGCCCCGCACGCTGCCGCCGAACACGTCCTGGCTGATAACGCCGGCCAGAGAGACCACCAGGCCCGACGTCGTCGACAGGAACGCCCCAAACGCCCCCGCCACCACCAGCGCAGAGAGCAGGTCGCCGGCC
>NZ_CAKKMM010001231.1:0-1533 GCF_918698205.1 Microbacterium sp. Bi128
CAAAGCGCGGGTCGGCTGTGATACCCAAGAAATCATCTTCCTTCAGGCCGCAACCAGCCTCGTAACGCGCCCAGGCAGAGGAACCTTCCCCGATGACACCGGACGCCTTCAGCCCTGCACGGGTCAGAGCGTTATCGTCTTCCTTGGTGAGCACGACGAAGCTCAGCTGCCGGTGCTCCTGAAGGAGCAGCTCGTAAAACTTCTCTTCCGTGCAGTCGGCCTCGGCGACCTTGGCCAGCAGGTCGTTGACCAGGATGTTGATCGGGGTGACATGTTCCAGAACCAGCTGTCCTGTAATGGTGACGGTCGAATCAGCCTTGTTCCCGAAATACAGGTCGCGAGCGTTCGGAGACCACGGAAAATCCAACGGCTTATTGTGGCTGAAGATCCGATCCTTGCCCTTGGGCATCCGGGGCTCCTGCCAAATCTTCTGGATCGCTTCACGCAAAGCCCGATTGACCACAGCCAAGCGGCGCGAGGCCAGCGGCTGCAGGGCTTTGTAGATCGAGTAAATCGCCTCGGAATCGGCACGGTCACGTGCCTCCCCCAAGGAATCCAGTTGGTCAGTCGAGCGGGTTACCGGCGACAGGCTCGTAGAGTCCTTCATGAATCCCCCATGATTGTGTGAAAAGTTTGGCCTAATAGGTCACTGAGCAGTGGCTATGAACAACAGAAGAATAGCCTCAGGCTCGTGATTATTGGCTAATGCCATTTATATACGAAGGTACCGACGAAAGTACGCTGACTCTTGGAAGTCACGCCAAAGGGAGTCCATCGGATGCGACTATCCAACTTCTGCCACACCACGTGCCTCATCAAAGTCACGCTGACCGCCGCCGAGTTACGCTGAGCCGGCCGGGGCATAACCCGGCGGAGCGCGGAAGCGACACGATAACCCTTCAAGCCTATATTCTTGGCATATCATGCGGCGCTGCAGTGCGGCCCGTAGAAACAATTGGGGGAAACATGCCATCTTGGAAACATGTCCGCATCACTTATATAGTTCCACTTCCAGGTGGGGTGTTCCGTAATCAACAAGACGCCGGATTACCCGAAGAAGTGGGTCCGGTTAAGCGGCGACTTAGTAAGAGCCTTCTGCCCGAAGGAGTGGAACCGCATGACGTTGGGAAGCCCAGCGGGCGTGTGTTGGGGAAATCAATCGAGCAGGCCTTGGGGTTGGACCGACACTCTGTGGCCAGTGCCGGGCAGGAAGTCCCGCTCGCCCGCAGAATAAAACTAAGTCCGGGCACGGAGTCGGGTGCACCAAGTGATCCGGGCCATCCTGGCTGGGACGCCGAGCGGGTAACGTTCGGGCATCTGGGAGGCAACGACACCCCGACGGACTTCCTCCTGGTTCATATAGAGATCCCTAGGGATTCAAGAGATTCGGATTTTGAAGCTTTCCTAGAGAAGAACCGCTTCGACCGCGAAAGTTTCCTGAATCGAGTTTTCGACGCGCTGCACATCGACCGGGTTTTATATGGCGACTGGGCGCTGGGAACCCGCTCGGGTGCGCCCTCAGACAGCCAGAGC
>NZ_CAKKMM010001232.1:0-1532 GCF_918698205.1 Microbacterium sp. Bi128
CGTCGACGGGGGATGGCTCTCCCGCTAAGTCTGCCGCCAAGCTGTCCACCACGATACCGCCGGCTCGATTCGACCCTCCGGCCAGGCCCGCTGATAGGCCTCCAGATGGCCAGCTTTTGTGCCGGTGGCAAAACGGGCTACGGGGGTCCCATGCCCCTGGTCAGCGACACGGCGCCCTATCTGTGAACCAACTTCCAAGAATCGGCAAGCGACACCCCATTGGTTCCGCTTAGTGTTGGACCGTGAACAATGCAACGGAATTTGGATCAGGCCAAGAGGCTGCCAACGATCATCGCATCTTGGTCTTCGGGCGCCTACTGGGTGCGGCGAACCGGCTGGAGTTTCTCCTCGGCCGCGCCCTGGAACAGGAGTTCGGGCTCAGTCATTCACTCTTTGAACTTCTCCTCCTGGCCGCAAGAGGCGGCAACGAGGGAATTCCAGTACGTGACATCGCGCAGGCGCGGGTATTGACGTCCGGCGGAGCCACCCGACTGGTGCAGAGGGCGTCAGCGCTGGGCCTTATTGAACGAGAGAGCTCTGCTGTCGATGGCCGGGTCCAGCTCATCCGCCTCACCACACATGGCGAAGACGTCCTCCTCCGGGCAAGCACCCGCCACGTGGAAAAAATTGAACGGTACATGCTCGACCTGCTCTCACCCGCAGAAGCCGAGGTGCTCTCGGAGGCCGTGAAGAAGATCAGCAAAAACGCTGCACAGCACCTGCCGATCATGCCATGATCGAACGGGTTACACCCCTAGGGAATAGCTGACTAGTCAGCTATTGTTGGATTTGAGTGAGCGTACTGCGCGACTCGCTTCGGACACTCCGGGGCATCCCAGAAAGGTTCACTAGCATGTCGCTGCATTTTGAGGTCTTTGATCTCGACTTTCCCGCAGGTTCACCCAACAAGTCAGCAACATTGATCACCGGCCCGTCAAAGGCCCTCCTCGTGGACGCCGGCTTCACCCGGGCCGACGGTCATCGTCTCGTCGCGGCCATCCTGGACTCCGGTAAAGAACTGGGCACCGTTTTCATCAGCCACGCTGACCCTGACTACTACTTCGGCCTGGAAGTCATCGTCGATGCGTTCCCAAATGCCACAGTCCTGGCGACACCGATCGTCATCGAGCACATCCAGGCAACCTACGAAGGCAAACTCCAGGCGTGGGCAGCACTGGGTGCCAACCTTCCGACCGGCTTGGCAACGATCGCGCCCCTGAGTGCAGACGCGATCGAACTCGACGGGTACCGCTTCGAACTCCGAGGCGGCTCTGACCTGCTACCTGACAGGCACTACCTCTACAACGTCGATCAGAATGCAGTCGTCGGTGGAGTCCTTGTCTTCCAGGAAGAACACGTCTGGACCGCAGACACGGCCACCCCCGAACAGCGCTCGGCTTGGATCGAACTCCTTGACCAGATACGGGCCCTCAACCCGGATCTCGTCATCGCAGGCCACCGGCTGCCGGGAACGGCCAACGATTCCACAGCCATCGACTACACACGGTCCTACCTCCAGGAATTCGAACGGA
>NZ_CAKKMM010001233.1:0-1277 GCF_918698205.1 Microbacterium sp. Bi128
TCAGCAAATTCCATCAGTGCCAGCTCAGCCGGGGCCAGCGCGGCATCGGCTCGTGCCGAGCCGTCGTCGGGGCCGTCCTCTAAGCCCGCCTCCGCACCGGACGCCGCGCCCGCCTGCGCGCCGGACGCCGCGCCCGCCTCCGCGCCGGACGCCGCGCCCGCCTCCGCGCCGGACGCCGCGCCCGCCTCCGCGCCGTGCGGCTCCAGCCGGCGTTCCTTGGCCAGCCCGAGCAGCCAGTTCCGGAGCTCCAGCGTGGAGAGGCAGTCGTATTCGTTGTAGTCGGAGATCCCGGCGAGGATTGTGGCCGCTTCGTCGGGCCGCTCATTGTCCCTCGCGTCGCAGAACCGTGCATAGGCAATCACGGAGGCGCCGGCATCCTTCACTTCGCCAGTTCGAAGGTTCGCCCCCATGTAGAGCGGCTCGAGCTTCTTGATGCTGTAAGAGTTCTCGGAGATCCTGATGCTGTTCCGGACCGTTTGGTACAGGTCCACCAGCAGGCCTTCGCGGAGCCACTCGTCCACGATGTCCTCCCCGGCAACGTGCATCACCGAGAGTTTCCGAAGCGCCGTTTTTTCATACGGTGCGTAGTGGTAGACGTGCATGTCCGGGTGGTCCCGCCGGCGTTTCTCGACATAGTCAAGGAAATCGAGGAACGCCTGCTTCTCCGCCTCCCGGCTGTGGGCCCAGAATGGCCGGAAAATCCCCGGACTGCCGGGCTCGGTGGGCGCCTCAATCACGCCGAACAGGTACTCGAGCCCCCACACTCCCGTGGCGCGGTCCTGCCACAGCGGATCGCCTTCGAAGTCGAAGAAAATATCGCCCCGGCTCGGTGGGGGCAGCTCGGCCAAGGTGTTCCCGGGCAGGACGCCGTAGCGGATGGTGTGCTCTTCGCCGTCCTTGCGGTAGCAGACTTCGCCGTCGGCAGGGCCAACGCCGCTCTGCATCCGCGCCTGTTCCTGCAGGCGCAGGAGCGTAGGTGTGGGCTTGGTGAGGGTCGCTTGCGCCAGGTCAGTGACTGAACTAATCCCACGTTCGTGGAGGTTCTTGCGCTGCACGGAGTTCATCCGGGCCACGAGGAGGAGATCGTCGGTGGCTTTGACTTGCTCCTGGCAGTAATCGCAGCGGCCACAGGCGGTGAGCCCGGGCGCGCCCCAGCCCACTGGTCCCGGCTGTGCGATGTGCGCGGCGGTCAGCGCGAGGAAACGCTCGCGGCGCTCGCGGAAAACCGGCAGGATCTCGGAGAGTTTGTGGTGGCTTCGCACGTAGTCGAATCCGCC
>NZ_CAKKMM010001234.1:0-1530 GCF_918698205.1 Microbacterium sp. Bi128
AGGTGGCGGTGATGTCGGCGCGGAGCTGGGTCAGGGTCCGGGGCTCGTCCGGGCCCTGGAGGGCGCGGGCGGCGGCGGTGGCCCGGTCCCAGATCCCGGCGGCGGTGTCGGCGGGGAAATAGGCCGAGAGCCAGGCCATGCCGTCCCGGTCCGGAGTGTACTCGACCCGCCGGTCCGCGGCGCTCGTGGCGTGGCGTGCCTCGATGCCGGCCGGGTGGTGGCGTTCGCGCCAGGCGCGGGCCTTGGCCCGGAACCGGGACGGAACGAGCTCCCCGGCCGGGCACCCACGGGCCGGGTTCGGTGCTTCGGGGTCCAGGAAGTGCGCCTCGAGCCCGGCCGCCCCGGCAGCATCCAGGCTGCTGGTTTCGTCCACGAGGATCCGTGCGTGGGCCCAGGAGATCGCCCCGGACTCAAGGGCGGCCAGGGTCAGCGGCAGCGCCGTCGTCAGAACTTGGGATTCGGCGAGGAGGGCCGCGGCGGTGCGTTCGCTCACGGTCAGGACACAGGCGACCTCGGCCACCCGGGCGATCTCCTGAACGGCGCGGTCCCCCGGGGACGGCGCCGGCGGCGCCAAAAACCTGGTTGCCTGCGCGTAGTCGGCGGCCAGCCGCACCCTCAACGCCGCGGTCCGGGCCTCCATCCGCGCGACCTCGGCCAGCCCGTCCAGACAGGCATCCGCCCGCCGCCGCAGCGGATCGCCGTCTCCCAACGGGTCGGCAGCAGGCGCACCGGCGTCGTCAGCCCCAACGCCGGCGCCGGCCAAGGCAGCCAGCGCGGCAACAGAGGCGGCGACGGCCTCCACGGCCGCCCCGCTCTCCGCACTCAACACTGTCCTGCTCTCCACACTCAGATCATCTCAGGAGCCACCGACAATTTTGCTGAAACTGAAGTCACCCAGCGGCTGCTGAAAGGGCATGCAATGCCATCGACGCGAGTGTTGAGTGTCGCACGCCTACGTAGTAGCGTGACAAGCATTGTCAATACGCGTAACACGGACTCGGGAGCGATCATGGCATATATGACACGTGGGCTGGTGGCTGTCACGGCAGCCCTGGCATTGAGCGTGACGGGTGGTGCCGTTGCCGCCCCTGCGCAGGCCGATCCGCGGGAGACCGCAAAGACGTCAACCGCCACTGGGTACGGCGGAGCGGTGAGCACCGTGGATCCGGAGGCATCCGCTGCGGCGATCGAGGTCCTCCGCAAGGGCGGCAACGCAGCGGACGCCGCCGTCGCCGCAGCCGCGACCCTTGGCGTGACTGAGCCCTACAGTGCCGGGATTGGCGGCGGAGGCTACTTCGTGTTCTACGACGCGAAGACCGGCAAGGTGGGCACGATCGACGGCCGGGAGACCGCACCGGCAGGAATGCCGCACGACGCGTTCATCGACCCGGCGACCGGCAAGCCCTTCAATTTCACGCCCGAGCTCGTCACAAGCGGCGTCTCCGTTGGCGTCCCCGGCACCCCGGCCACCTGGGCGCGTGCCCTGGACCGGTGGGGCACGTTGAACCTCGGCGATGCGCTCAAGCCTGC
>NZ_CAKKMM010001235.1:0-1529 GCF_918698205.1 Microbacterium sp. Bi128
GCAGCAGGATGGCGCCCAACGCCGCGGCGGCAGTCGCCGGGCGAAGAATCTTCATTGTGCTCTCCTTTGGGATGGCCGGCCAGGGGCGGCCGGACCTGTCCCTACAACGGTTCCGGCAGCCTGCAGGTTCAACGCCGGCTGCGGCCATCGACCGCGCCGGGCGTAAGTGAACTGTTTGCCGCCCGGCGTCGTCCTACCTCCAAGGAGGCGGAAATGTCCGATCAGGAGGCCGAGTTACTGCGATCGCTGCAGGAGGCTTACGGCCCGGCGCTATGGCGGTTCGTCATGGGGATGACCCGTGACAGCGCCCTGGCGGATGACGTCGTGCAGGAGACGCTGATCCGCGCGTGGAAACACCCGGCGATTCTGCGGCGCCCGGAGACGGCGGTGCGGGCCTGGCTTTACACGGTTGCCCGCAACCTCGTCATTGATGACCGGCGCAGCGCCCGGCGCCGGCACGAAACGGGAACCGATCAGCTGCCTGAGATTCCGGAGGCGGACCGGGTCGACAGGATCCTGGACGGGTGGCTTGTCTCGGATGCGCTCGCCGGGCTGTCCGCCGAGCACCGGGCCGTCGTCATTCATTCGTACTATTTGCGGGAGACGACCGCCGAGATCGCGCAAAATCTTCAACTGGCCGAGGGAACGGTGAAGTCGCGCCTGCACTACGCGCTGAGGGCGATGCGGCTGGCCCTGCAGGAGGGAGGCGTGACGCCATGAACCAGAACGGAACCGATGAGTACCGCCGCTGGGATGCCGCGTACGTGCTGGGTTCCCTCATCTCCTCGGAGCGGCGCGAGTTCGAGGAGCACTTGTCCGGCTGCGCGGGCTGCAGGGCCGCCGTCGCCGACCTTGCCGGACTGCCGTCGCTGCTGGCAGCACTCTCACCCGAGGAAGCCCAGTCCCTCGGGCGGACGGACGGCGAACGGCGGACGCCGACGTTGCAGCCCGGGCTGGCGCATAAGGTCCAGCGCGGCCGCCGGCGCACCCGCCTGGCTGTCGCCGGGATCATGCTGGGCGCCGCTGCCGCCGCAGGCGCGGTTTACGTTGAGGTCACGGCCTCCCCGCCCCCGGCTGCCCAGATCCAGGCCGCATCCGCGACGGCCCTGGACTTCACGCCGGTCGCCGACAGCGCCATGGTGGCCACCGGATCCCTGACCACGCAGCCGTGGGGAACGCAGATCGACTGGCAGTGCACGTACACGCCGTCCCCGGCCGACTACGCTCTGCCGGGTGGTCTCCGCGCGCCGGAAGAGTACGGATTGGTGGTTGTCGACTCCCGCGGCGCCACGACCCAGGTGGCCACCTGGACGGCAACGCCGGGGACAGTGGCGACGCCGACGGCCACCACGGTTGTCCCGAGAGCCGATATCCGCAGCATTGAAATCCGCGCCGTCGCGAGCGGCAAGACGCTGCTGGCCGCGCGCCCGTAGCGCCGGCACAGCGGCGCGGCGCCGGATGGATGGCCAGGACTCCATTGCAGGGACAATGGAGGCGTGACTTCCGCGACCGCACCCCTGGACCCAGCC
>NZ_CAKKMM010001236.1:0-1528 GCF_918698205.1 Microbacterium sp. Bi128
GTCCGGCGCCGGAACAGCGACGTCAGGAACCGCGCCCCCGCGCCGAGGGCGGTGAACCAGGCAATGCTTCCCAGGCCGGCCCCGGCGGCGAACCACCAGCGCCCGGCTTCGCCCTGGGCGGCAGCGAGGGACCCGAGCAGCAGCACCGTGTCCAGGTAGACGTGCGGGTTCAGCCAGGTGAAGGCCAGGCAGGTGCCAAGGACGGCGGCGCGGCCGGCAGCGGGCTTGTTGCCGGGATCCTCCATCTGCTCCCCGCGGACCGCACGCCGGGCCGCGAGCGCCCCGTAGGCAAGGAGGAACGCGGCCCCGGCCCACCGGATCACGACGAGGGCAGCGGGCGCCCGGTCCAGGAGGATGCCGATGCCCGCGACGCCCAGCAGGATCAGCACGAGGTCCGAGACCGCGCAGACTGCCACCACCATGACGACGTGCGAGCGCTGGATGCCCTGCCGGAGGACAAAAGCGTTCTGCGCGCCGATGGCAACGATGAGGGACAGCCCGGCGGAGAGACCGGAAAACAGGGGAAGGATCACCACTCCACGGTAGGCGCCCGCCGAAGATGAAACCAGTTAAAGTTTATGCTGATACGTAAGATGGGCTAATGATGGAGATCACCCCCGAACAGGCCCGGACGCTGGCCGCGATTCTGACGCACGGGAGCTTCGACGCCGCGGCCGCGCACCTGTCCGTGACGCCGTCGGCGATCAGCCAGCGGGTCCGGGCACTCGAGACCGCCGTCGGGCGGCCGGTCCTGACCCGGGCGCGGCCGCCCGGACTCACGGAGTCCGGCGAGGCCGTGGTGCGATTCGCCCGGCAGCTGGAAATGCTCTCTGCGGACCTGGCCGAGGAACTGCAGCCGGAGCACCCCCGCGGAGGGACGCGCCTGACGCTGGTGATCAACAGCGATTCCTTGCACACCTGGGCGTTGGCCGGCCTCGCGGCGGCCAGTGACAACGTCCAGCTCGAGATCCTGCGAGAAGACCAGGAGCACTCGTTGGACCTGCTGCGCGCCGGAGCCGCCGCGGCCGCCATCACGGAAACAGCCCAGCCCGTGCCCGGCTGCTCATCGAGCAAGCTGGGCACCATGCGCTATTTGCCGGTGTGCGCTCCGGACTTCGCCCGCCGCTGGTTTGGGGCGGGTGCGACCGGCGCGACCCTCGCCGCCGCTCCCGTTGTGGTCTTCGACCGCAAGGACGACCTGCAGGACCGCTGGCTGCGCCGGGTCAGCCGGGCCTCCCTGCAGCCCCCGCGCCACTATGTCCCGGCCGCCCAGGAGTTTGGCGATGCCATCCGCTGGGGCATGGGCTGGGGCATGATGCCCGAAATCGAAATCGGCGAGGACCTGCTGGCCGGCAGGCTCGAGGCCCTCGCCCCGCAAGCGCACGTGGACGTTGCCCTCTACTGGCAGCAGTGGCGGCGCGGCTCGGCGGCGCTGAACGACGTCGCGGCCGCTGTCCGGACGGCGGCGCGCGTCCTGCGCTGAGGCCATTCGGGATGTTGGCAGGATCTCGACTCTGTCTCTTATACA
>NZ_CAKKMM010001237.1:0-1527 GCF_918698205.1 Microbacterium sp. Bi128
ACCCGGGACCCGGCTCGGGCTGTGGAGCCACTTCACCGTCCAGTTCAGTGGCACGGTTTTTGCCATGACGTGGGGCTACCCTTTCCTGATTTCGGCCGAGGGGCTGGACCGCGGCACGGTCTCGGCCCTCATGGCGCTGTACGTCGCCGGCGCCATCGCCGCCGGACCGCTGATGGGTAGATTCGTTGCCCGGCATCCGCTGCGGCGCTCCACCATGGTGCTGCTCATTTCCGGATGCACCGCTGCCGCCTGGGCGGCGGTTCTGCTGGTGCCGGGACGAGCGCCGCTCTGGCTCTTGGCCGTGCTCGTGGTGACCCTTGCCGTCGGCGGCCCCGGTTCCATGATCGGCTTCGATTTCGCCCGGACCTTCAACCCGGCCCACCGGCTCGGCACCGCCACCGGGATCGTCAACGTGGGCGGCTTCATCGCCGCGCTCGTGTCCATTTACCTGATCGGGCTGGTGCTCGACGTCCTGCATGCCACCGGGTTCTCGCAGGGGGAGCTCTACGGCCTGGATCCGTTCCGCGTGGCCCTGAGCGTGCAGTTCCTGCTGCTGGCCGGGGGAGCAGGAGCCATCGTGGTGACCCGGCGGAAGGTCCGGCGCCAAATGGCGGCCCAGGGAGTCATGGTTCCGCCGCTGCTCAAGTCCCTGGCCGAGCAGCGCAGGCTGGTCGCGGAGCGCCGCCGCACGCCCTGAATATGTGGTGGGCCGGGCTGATCGGTCATCCGTATGGCTGAAGTTGTTCATTATCGGGGTTGAACTAACTTAGAACGAGCGTTGGAGATGTGGACGCCAGCTTAGGGTGAAGGCATGTTCAAACCGATCCAGTCTCTGAGGCTCCTCGCGGCACCGGCCACGTCCGTGCTGCTTCTGGGGACTCTCTTTATCCTGGAGGAGCGACATTTCGACCAGAACAGCGCCCTTCTGTTGGCGCTCCTGACCGGCGTCGCTGTGGCCGAGGTCCTGCCGGCCGCTGCCGTGGGGCTGGTTTTCGCCGCCTTGGCCCTGCAGAGCCTGAAGGTTTTCCCGTTGGTCTTTCTCTCGGGCGTGCTGAGCTACGCTGTCGTTCCGGTGGTCATCTTTGTCGCCGTCATCGGCTGGAAAGCCCGGAACCGGTGGGTCCTCCCCGTTGCTGCTGTCGTATTTGCCGGCATCATCACCGTCAACTGGTTCACCGACCAGACCTGGATCAACATCATCTTCGCCAGCCCGATCTACGGCAGGGGATTACTGCGAACCCTCACCTACGCCTTTCTGATCTTTGGAGCCTTCGCCGCCCTGAACCTCGCCGCCTGGGCCGTCGGTGTGGCAGTAAACAACGCCTCGAGGAGCCGAAGGGCGCAGCTCGCGGCGGAAACACGGCTGCGGGAGACCGCGACCG
Organism: Microbacterium sp. Bi128; assembly: GCF_918698205.1. Classification (NCBI taxonomy): domain Bacteria; kingdom Bacillati; phylum Actinomycetota; class Actinomycetes; order Micrococcales; family Microbacteriaceae; genus Microbacterium; species Microbacterium sp. Bi128. Next base: position 1,383 of record NZ_CAKKMM010001237.1, read on the forward strand.
AACTCGCCATCGAACAAGAACGCAACAGAATCGCCGGGGAGCTCCACGACGTCCTGGCACATTCACTGACAGTCATCGTGGCCCAGGCCGACGGAATACGCTTCATCCACCGCACAGAACCGGAAAACGTGGAAGAAGCATCCAA
>NZ_CAKKMM010001238.1:0-1527 GCF_918698205.1 Microbacterium sp. Bi128
CAGCTGCACAGCATAGTCTGGATACAGTAGTGCGCGCATGCATAGACTTGCCAGTGAGCGCGGCAGTAGCGTGGCAGTAATCCAGACGCCCGTGCCTGCCTGTGGGAACGAGCGCCTACAACGAAAACTCATTCAAAAAACTTGTGCCCACACTAGTTCAACCGAATTGCTGACGAGGGAGTCATTGTGACTGTAACTGCCCAGCCTATTGTTTCCGCGGACCGGGAGAGCGCCCTGCTGGCGTCCGTTCCGACGGGTCTGCTGATCAACGGCGAATGGCGTCCGGCCGTGTCCGGGAAGACCTTCGACGTCGAGGATCCCGCGACCGGGAAGGTCCTGCTCAGCATTGCCGACGCCGGTCCCGAAGACGGCAAGGCGGCCCTGGACGCGGCCGCTGCCGCGCAGGAGTCCTGGGCCAAGGTCCCGGCCCGGGAACGCGGCGAGATCCTGCGCCGCGCCTTCGCGCTGGTAACCGAACGGGCCGAGGACTTCGCGCTCCTGATGACCCTGGAGATGGGCAAACCGCTGGCCGAGGCCCGCGGCGAGGTCACCTACGGCGCCGAGTTCCTGCGCTGGTTCTCGGAAGAGGCCGTCCGCGCGTTCGGCCGCTACTCGGTTTCCCCGGACGGCAAGTCCCGGCTGCTGGTGACCAAGAAGCCCGTGGGCCCGTGCCTTTTGATCACGCCGTGGAACTTCCCGCTGGCGATGGCCACCCGCAAGATCGCCCCCGCGGTCGCGGCCGGCTGCACGATGGTGCTCAAGTCCGCGAACCTGACCCCGCTGACCTCCCAGCTGTTCGCGGCCGTGATGGTCGAGGCCGGCCTGCCCGCCGGTGTCCTGAACGTCATCCCGACCTCCACGGCCGGCGCCACCACGGGCCCGCTGATCAAGGATCAGCGCTTGCGCAAGCTGTCCTTCACCGGTTCCACCGAGGTCGGCCGCCGGCTGCTCGCGGACGCGTCCGAGACGGTGCTGCGGACCTCGATGGAACTCGGCGGGAACGCCCCGTTCGTCGTCTTCGGGGACGCCGACATCGACGCCGCCGTCGCCGGGGCGATGCTGGCGAAGCTGCGGAACATGGGCGAGGCCTGCACCGCGGCGAACCGGTTCATCGTGCACGAGTCCGTCGCGGCCGAGTTCGCGGAGAAGTTCGCCGCGAAGATGGCGGATATGACCACCGCCCGCGGCACCGAGGCCGAGTCCAAGGTCGGCCCGCTGATCGATGCCAAGAGCCGGGACAAGGTCCACGAACTCGTCACCGACGCCGTGAACTCCGGTGCTGTCGCCGTGACCGGCGGCTCCGCCGTCGAAGGCCCGGGCTACTTCTACAAGCCCACGATCCTCACCGGCGTGAGCGAGGGCAGCCGGATCCTGTCCGAGGAAATCTTCGGACCCGTCGCCCCGATCATCACCTTTGACACCGAGGACGAGGCCGTCCGGCTCGCGAACAACACCGAGTACGGGCTGGTGGCCTACGTCTTCACCCGGGACCTGAACCGGGGCATCCGGATGGGCGAACGGCTGTCT
>NZ_CAKKMM010001239.1:0-1526 GCF_918698205.1 Microbacterium sp. Bi128
ACATTCCCCCCGCACCGGCCGGTGCAGCCGAAGACCCCAGTCCGACGCCGCCTTCGCCGTATCCGTGGAGCCATACGTCACGGTGAAGATCCAGCGGATCGTGCCAGCCAGCCGGCCCAGCGGGTCTTCGCGGAAACGGGAGTGATCGTGGACTCCGGCCAACGCGCCGGGATGGAGCGCCTGCATCAGCAGTGCCCGGATGCCCGCCACGATGGTTGGCATGTCCCCGTGCACGGCCCAGACGGCCGAGCCGGGCAAGTGGTAACCGGCGTCGTCCCCCTCGGCCAGGCCCGGCACCCACTCGGGCACCGAATCGCGCGTCCCCGTGAACGTCTGTTTGAGTTCCGCCTGCCATTCCCTGAGGACATTTCGCATCCTTCATTCTTACCCGTCCCGGCGGCGTGCGGCACCTGCAATTGTGCGGAGAACTACTGGGGCGCCGCCGGCAAGCTACTGGGGACATCCGCGGATCTCCGATTGGTCCCGCAAAAGGAACACGCTGACGGTTCACAGACCCGGCCGTCTGTGGTCACATAGGGAGGTAAGTCCGTGAAGATTGGGGTCTGGCGGACATATTGCGGGAGTCATTTCGTGGGAAAACACTGGGGAAACTCATCGAGTGAGCAGTCAGCGAGGGCACGGACCATTGCCGTGCGCTGCGTGTCCGGAGGCCTGTGCCTGTCCCTGGCCGTGCTGGCATTCGGCGGCTTTCAGGGACTGAGCGCCTTTGCGACCTACGGCGCGCCCACCGCCGTCCCGACGGCCGCCATGCCTGCCTCCGGCGACGTGGGACCGGAGGCCCTGGACCCGCTGGCCCACTCCGCCGCGACCGCGCCAGCAGGGACTCCCGGCGCCGGCGCTGTCACCGCCGATGCCCAGGCGCTCGTGGCCTTTAGCCGGAGCACGGTGGACACGGCCACCCGGGCCGGGGTGCGGGGCGAGCTCAATGTGGCCTCGGCGTCCCTGCACCGGCCCGCGGTGGGTTTCCTCATGGCCCCGCTTGAATCACTGGTGCCTTCGTCCCCGTTCGGGCTGCGCACCAGCCCCCTGACGGGATTCGCGGGCGAATTCCACTGGGGCCAGGACTTCGCGGCCCCCTGCGGCACCCGGGTCTACTCCGCCGACGCCGGTGTGGTGCGGGCCGTCGGGTGGCACCCGTGGGGCGGCGGAAACCGGGTGGAAATCGACCACGGCAACGGTCTCATCACCACGTACAACCATCTGGAGGCGATCGCGGTCAAGAAGGGCGACTCCGTGCGGGTGGGGGAAATTATTGCCCGGGTAGGTACCACCGGATCCTCTACCGGCTGCCATCTTCACTTCGAAACCATCCTCAATGGCTCCCACACTGATCCGCGCGATTGGACATTTCTTCCCATCAAGCAGGTGGATCAACTCGGCCCGATCGACATGACCAGTTACGCACCCGACGCCGGTAAGGCAACCAACGCGGGGATTGGCTGGGCGATTCCTGTCCGGGAGGACCTGACCCATGTGGTGGGCGACGGCGTTCAGGAACAGCCTGC
>NZ_CAKKMM010001240.1:0-1524 GCF_918698205.1 Microbacterium sp. Bi128
CACATGAACCCTGCGACGGGCAGGTTCACGGTGCCGGCTGCCAGCAGGGTGATGGCGATCGGCACGGCCAGCTGTGCGACGGCGGCACCGAGGTTTCCGCCGGCGGCGTTCAGGCCCAGGGCCCAGCCCTTTTCCCGTGCGGGGTAGAAGAAGGTGATGTTCGCCATCGAGCTGGCGAAGTTGCCGCCGCCGAAGCCGGCCAGCGCGGCCACGAACAGCATGACGCCGAACGGGGTGGCCGGGTTGGCGACGCACAGGCCCAGGCCGATCGTGGGGATCAGCAGCAACAGGGCGGACACGATGGTCCAGTTGCGGCCGCCGAAGCGGGGAACCATGAACGTGTAGGGGATCCGGAGCGTGGCGCCGACGAGGCTTGGCATGGAGATCAGCCAGAAGATCTCGTTGGTAGAGAATTTGAAGCCGGCGGAGGGAAGCTGGACCACCACGATCGACCACAGCTGCCAGACCACGAAGCCCAGGAACTCGGCGAAGATGGACCAGTTCAGGTTGCGCCGGGCGATCGAGCGGCCGGCCGACTCCCACTGCTCCTTGTTTTCCGCATCCCAGTTGGCGATCCAGCGGCCGGGCCGGTGGTCGAGGGTAAGGGTGCCGCCGGTACTGGCGGCGCCGACCTCTGCGGTGCCGATTTCGGCGGTGCGTTCAGCAGTCACTTGGGAGACCTCCTTGGGGGGTGATGTCCTTCAAAGGTAGGGACGCCGCGTTTCCGGGACGGACGCGGTTTATTAACGCGCTGTGACTTTTGCCTATCGGGGCTTTTATGACGGTGTGAGAATAGGTGTGACGACCACCACGTGAGACAACGACACGAAGTCCAAATAGCGGACTATTTGTCCATTGACTGGACGGTGGGAACTATTATCAGACGTATACGAATCCCTAGCCGGCGGTCCCGGGCATCGGGCTCTTGGGGAAATATCCGACCGGTCTTCATGAAAGCGTTACTACATGTCATCCACTGCCACCTCCGCGGAGCATGGGTCCACCAAGCAGGTGAATTCGCGCGGCCGCGTGATTGTCGCCAGCCTGATCGGTACCACCGTCGAGTTCTATGACTTCTACGTTTACGCCACTGCGGCCGTGCTCGTTTTCCCGAAGCTCTTCTTCCCCGGGCAGAACGAGACGACCCAGCTGCTGGCATCCTTCGCCGTGTTCGGCGTCGCCTTCATCGCCCGCCCGCTCGGCTCGGTCATCTTCGGCCACTTCGGTGACAAGTTCGGCCGCAAGGGCACGCTCGTGGCCTCGCTGCTGACCATGGGCATTGCCACCTTCCTGATCGGCTGCCTGCCGACGGCAACCGTCCCTGGCTGGACCTTCCTGGCCCCGGCACTCCTCGTGGTCCTGCGCTTCTGCCAGGGCCTGGCCCTCGGCGGCGAATGGAGCGGTGCGGCGCTGCTGGCGACCGAAAACGCCCCGTCGAACAAGCGGGCCATCTACGGCACGTTCCCGCAACTGGGGGCCCCGATCGGCTTCATCATCGCCAACGTGATCTTCCTGGTCTTCAGC
>NZ_CAKKMM010001241.1:0-1522 GCF_918698205.1 Microbacterium sp. Bi128
GTGCTGGTCAATCCGCTGCATGCCGCCGAACCAGTGCCGCCGGTCGAGGACTCCCCGTACCTGCCCACCACGCGGCGCTTTTTCAACCCGCTCTACCTGCGGGTGGAGGAAATCCCGGAATACGGATACCTGGACGCAGCCGGCCGGGCCGAGGTGGCCCGCCTGGCCGAAGGCCTGCAGGCGGCCAACCGTTCCCGGGACCTCCTGGACCGCAACGCCAGCTACGCGGCAAAGCTCGCGGCCCTGGAACGCGTGTTTGCGGTCCGCCGCGGGCCGGCCCGCACCCGGCAGTTCGCCGACTTCTGCGCAGAGCAGGGGCAGGGGCTCGAGGACTTTGCGCTGTGGTCTGCGCTCGCCGAAGAGCTGCCGCCGTCGGCGCCGGAATGGGCCGGAGCGGCGGCATCCCCGGCGTCGCCCTACTGTGTCGAGCAGCGGCCGAGGCTGGCAGCCCGGATCGAATTCCACTGCTGGCTGCAGTGGCTCTGCGACCAGCAGCTCGAGGCGGCCCAGCGTTCGGCACGCCAGGCGGGGATGGGGATCGGCGTCGTCCATGACCTGGCTGTCGGGGTAAAACCCGGCGGTGCCGACGCCTGGACCCTCTCCGGCGTTCTTGCCCGGGGCGTGAGCGTTGGTGCGCCTCCGGACATGTTCAACCAGCTGGGCCAGAACTGGTCGCAGCCGCCATGGCATCCGGGCCGGCTCGCCGAATCCGGCTATGCCGCCTACCGGGACATGCTCCGTACCGTGCTGCGGCACGCCGGCGGCATCCGGGTGGACCACATCCTCGGCCTGTTCCGGTTGTGGTGGATCCCTGAGGGCGGGGGGCCGGAGAGCGGCACGTATGTGCACTACGACCACGAGGCGCTCATCGGTATCCTTGCCCTCGAGGCGCAACGGGCCGGGGCGATCGTGATTGGCGAAGACCTGGGGGTGTTCGAGCCGTGGGTCCGCGGCTACCTGGCCGAGCGGGGGATATTCGGCACGTCGATCCTGTGGTTCGAACACGACGCCGATGGCCCGATTCCGCCGGAGCACTACCGCGAGCAGTGCCTGACCAGCGTCAACACCCACGATCTGCCCCCGACGGCGGGCTACCTCGCCGGTGAACACGTCACCTTGCGCGAATCGCTCGGGCTGTTGCGACGGCCAGTGGCGGAAGAACGCGCCGAGGCCGCGGCCGAGCAGGAGGCCATGCTGGCCCGGGTCCGGGCACGCGGCCTGCTGGCGGAAAACGGCACGGACGTCCGGACCACGGTGGAGGCGCTGTACGCCTACACGGCGCTGGCCCCGTCAGCGCTGCTGGGGGTGGCGCTGGTCGACGCCGTGGGGGAGACCCGGACCCAGAACCAGCCGGGCACCAGCACCGAATACCCGAACTGGCGCATTCCGCTGGCCGCTCCCGAGGGTGTGGTGCTGATAGACGACCTGCCGGACAACGAGCGGTTCCTGTCCCTGCTGGGCACCGTCCGCGGCGCGCTGCATCCCGGAGGGTGACCGGACACGGGGGAGCCGGGCCGTGGAC
>NZ_CAKKMM010001242.1:0-1520 GCF_918698205.1 Microbacterium sp. Bi128
GGCGTGTAGGTCAACGGGTTCCAAAACAATCTCGCCGGCCCTCCAGGGCTGCCGCACCCCACTGCCGGTGCGAACCTGAGGGTATTCAATTGACTTCTGTCAATGCCTGCGGGTGTTGACGCATATTTGCCCCCAAGGGGCGCCGAATGTGGCGGCGCATCAGGGGCAGGAGTGTCGCCACATATGGATAATGACCAGGTAGTAGCCGGAAACGAAGAACTAGTAGTCACCGGGGAAGCGCAGGGAACTGCGGAAGCAGAGGCTCCGGTAGCGCCGAAGAGGGCCGTACGGACCCGCCGGAAGGCGCCCGTCGCCAAGGTCAACGCCGCGGAGGCGGCCGAGGCTGTTGCCGAAGCCGCGGCCCTGGCCGACGCGGCCGGTTCAGATGAGCCCGTCCGGGGCCGCCGTAAGCCGGCCAACGTCGAAGCAGCCGGATCTGAAACTGTTGAACCCGAAGCTGCTGTATCTGAAACTGCTGCAGCCGAGACTCCGGCCAAGGCGCCCGCGCGGCGCACCCGGACCCGGAAAGCTGTAGCAGCCCCGGAACCGTTGCCTGCCTTCGCCGGCGATGCCGAAACCGGCGCACCTGCCGCGGCTGAGGCCCCCGCAGCAGCTGGCACTGACGCAACTGCCGCCGCAGAAGCCGCACAAACGGCCGCAGAGACGGTTGCAGAGAAGCCGGTCCGCCGCCGCGCCAGCCGTGCCAAGGCCGCCCCGAAGGCCGAAGAAGCACCCGCGGCAGTACTCCCGGCCGAAGAAGCCGCCGCTGCGGAAGCACCCACCGCGGAAGCCGCCGCAGCCCAGCCCGAAGAGCCGGAAGCTCGGCCCGAGGAAAGCCCGGCCGCGTCGCTGTTCATGGAACCGGGTGCCCTCACTTCCGTCATCTTCCAGGCCCCGGACCTGAGCACTGTGGTGCGTCCGGTCCCCGTTGCCGCCGCAGCAGCTGAGCCCGAGGACGAGGAAGGCGACGAGGACGAGGACGCCGGCAACCGCCGTCGGCGCCGCAGCCGCGGCCGGCGCGGCCGCACCCGCACCTCTGCCGAGTCCGACACCGAGTCGGAAGGCACCGAAGAAGAGGGCGACGAAGGCTCCGAGTTGATCCTTGAAGACGGTGTGACCTCCCGCCGCCGCCGCCGCCGTCGCCGTGGAGACCAGGACCTCGAGCTGACCGGCGGGGAAGGCGACGATCCGCCCAACACGGTGACCCGCGTCCGTGCGCCGCGTGCCATGGCCGAGGCGCCGGTGAACAACCGCGTCACATCCGTCAAGGGCTCCACCCGCCTGGAAGCCAAGAAGCAGCGCCGCCGCGAATCCCGCGACACCGGCCGCCGCCGTACCGTCATCACCGAGGCCGAGTTCCTGGCCCGCCGCGAGTCCGTGGACCGCCAGATGATCGTCCGCCAGCGCGACGACAGAATCCAGATCGGTGTCCTTGAAGACGGCGTCCTGGCCGAGCACTTCGTGTCCAAGACCCAGCAGGACTCCCTGATCGGCAACGTCTACCTGGGCAAGGTCCAGAA
>NZ_CAKKMM010001243.1:0-1519 GCF_918698205.1 Microbacterium sp. Bi128
ACACCCAGTTGAGCCGCCAGTCGTCGACGATCCCGTCCAGGGCCTTGCCGACCTGCTCCTCGATCACGTCGGTGAGCGGGCAGGCGGCGGTGGTGAGGGTCATGTCGATCAGCAGGGCGCCGTCGTCGTCCGAGTACTTCAGACCGTACAGCAGGCCCAGATCAACGATGTTCACCCCGAGTTCCGGGTCGATCACATCCTTGAGCGCCTCTTCGACATCCTCGAGGCCCGTGCGGGCCACATTGAGTTCGGTCATTGCGGAGTCCTAACTACGCCTGGGCTGCAGCCGAGGCGGCAGCGATGGTGGCCGCCCCTGCGCCGGTGGCGTAGCGGTCGTAGCCTTCGTCTTCGAGGCGGTCGGCGAGCTCCGGGCCGCCCTCTTCCACAACCTGGCCATCGACGAACACGTGCACGAAGTCCGGCTTGATGTAGCGCAGGATCCGGGTGTAGTGCGTGATGAGCAGGGTGCCCATGTTGCCTTCGCCGTGGGCGCGGTTGACGCCCTCGGAGACAACCTTGAGCGCGTCGACGTCCAGGCCGGAGTCGGTCTCGTCGAGGATGGCGAACTTCGGCTTGAAGAGCTCGAGCTGGAGGATCTCGACGCGCTTCTTCTCGCCGCCGGAGAAGCCTTCGTTGACGTTGCGCTGGGTGAAGTCGGCGTCGATGCGCAGCTGCGCCATGGCGGCCTTGACGTCCTTGGTCCACGTGCGCAGCTTGGGGGCTTCGCCGTCGATCGCGGTCTTGGCGGTGCGCAGGAAGTTGGTCATGCTCACGCCCGGGACCTCGACGGGGTACTGCATGGCGAGGAACAGGCCGGCGCGGGCGCGCTCGTCGACGCTCATGGCGAGGACGTCTTCACCGTCGAGGGTGATCGTGCCGGAGGTGACGTTGTAGCGCGGGTGCCCGGCGATGGTGGACGCCAGCGTGGACTTGCCGGAGCCGTTGGGGCCCATGATGGCGTGCGTCTCGCCGGTCCTGATGGTCAGGCTGACGCCCTTCAGGATTTCCTTGGTGCCCTGCTCGGTGTCAATGCTGACGTGCAGGTCCTTGATCTCAAGAGTCGACATGTGTCTTGTTCTCCTCTGCACCGTGCCCTCGGCACTGTGCGTTTTCTTGGCGATAAGTTTTCTTGTGCGGGTTGCCGGCTGCAGGCAGCTAGCTGAAGTTGGGAGCCTCGGCGCCGTTCAGGACGTTGGTGAAGTCCACGTAGACCTCGTCATCCAGGACGGTCACGGCAAACACGGGAACGGGATCATAGGCCGGCAGCTGGAGCGGCTCGCCGCTGCGCAGGTCGAACTGGGAGCCGTGGCCCCAGCACTCGATCTTGCAGCCTTCGACTTCTCCTTCGGAGAGCGAAATGTCCGCGTGCGAGCAGGTGTCGCCGATGGCGTGGATCTCCCCCATCGAGTCCTTCACGATCGCTACCGGGTAGTCGTCGATCAGGATCCGCAGCGCCTGCTTGAGTTGGATCTCGCTGGCGTTGCAGACTAGCTCGCCCTTTGGCTGTTCAGTCATTGAT
>NZ_CAKKMM010001244.1:0-1519 GCF_918698205.1 Microbacterium sp. Bi128
ATCGGCGTGCGTCCCCGGCAGCCAAAGACCGGAAGGCCGCCAGGCGCCGGCCGGCCGCCAAGGGGCTGTCGCAGGGGGAGGTGGCTACGCGGGTCGAGCGCGGGCTTACCAACCGCGTGCCGGACACCACTAGCCGGAGCCTGTGGCAGATCTTCCGGGCCAACGTCTTCACGCTCTTCAACGCAATCGTCGGCACGAGCTTCCTGCTGCTGTTGTTCCTGGGGCAATGGCGGGATGCCCTGTTCGGCCTCGCCGCTGTCAGCAATGCCGTGATCGGCGTCGTCGAGGAATACAGGGCGAAAAAGTCCTTGGACCGGCTGGCTGTCCTCAACGCCCCCCTCGCGCGGGTCTTGCGCGAGGGGCAGATCCACGACATCGCCACGGCCGACGTCGTAAAAGATGACCTCCTGGTGTTGCGGGCCGGGGATCAGGTCACTGCCGACGCTGCCGTACTGGAGTCGTCCGGCCTCGAGGTGGACGAATCGCTTCTCACGGGCGAAGCAGACCCGGTGGGTAAGGATGCGGGGACGGAAGTACTCTCCGGATCGATCGTCGTGGCCGGCCACGGCAACGCCCAGGTTGTCCGGGTCGGAGCGGCGTCGTTCGCGAGCCGGCTGACGGCAGATGCGCGACGCTTCTCACTGGTGAACTCCGAGATCCGCAACAGCCTCAACCGTGTAATGCGCTGGATCGCCTGGATCCTGCTGCCCGTTGCCCTCATCGTGCTCAACGGCGAGATCCAGGCGCGCGGCGGCTGGCAGTCCGCCATTTCCACCGGTGCCTGGACCCCCGCACTCGTGGGACTCATTGCCAGCATGATCGCGATCGTCCCGCTGGGACTAGTGCTGCTGACGAGCGTGGCCTTCGCCGTGGGCGGACTCCGGCTGGCTAAACACAACGTACTGATCCAGGAACTCGCCGCTGTCGAGGGACTGGCACGCGTAGACGTACTGTGCATGGACAAGACCGGAACCCTCACAGAAGGAGGACTGGTCTTCGACGCGGTTCACCCGCTGGCGCCGCAACCGGGATGGGAGCAGGCCCTCGCATGGTTTGGCGCCGAACCCGAGGCAAACGCCACGGCACGCTGCCTGAGCACGGCCTTTGAGGATGATGGCGGCCTTCAACCCGTCCGGTCCGTGCCGTTCTCCTCCGCCCGGAAGTGGAGCGGAGTCAGCTTCAACGGGAGCGCCCGCGGTGCGCGCACCTGGATTCTCGGAGCACCGGAAATGATGCTTGTGCAGGGCGACGACGCAGCCGCACGTCTGAAGCCGTCGATCCCGGCGCCCGACGGCGCAGTACCGCGCCAGAGCGACGTCTTGCGCCAGGCCGGCGAACTGGCCGCATCAGGGCTGCGGACCCTGCTCCTGGCTGGCGCGGATCAGTTGCCAGCCAATGGGAAGGTGGAGCAGCTGCCGGCGTCGCTCCACCCTGTGGCGCTGCTGACCTTCCGGGAACAGCCGCGCTCCGATGCACGGGAGACCCTGGAGTTGTTCCGTTCCGCAGGGGTCGGGTTGAA
>NZ_CAKKMM010001245.1:0-1516 GCF_918698205.1 Microbacterium sp. Bi128
GCTGGCGCTGCCGCAACCCGCTGATCTACCGCGCCGTGTCCTCCTGGTACGTCGAGGTCACCAAGTTCAAGGACCGCATGTCCGAGCTCAACCAGGACATCAACTGGATCCCGGGCAACGTCAAGGACGGCCAGTTCGGCAAGTGGCTCGCCAACGCCCGCGACTGGTCCATCAGCCGCAACCGCTACTGGGGCAGCCCCATCCCCGTCTGGCAGTCCACCGACCCGGACTACCCGCGCACCGACGTCTACGGCTCCCTGGCCGAGATCGAGGCCGACTTCGGCCGCCTGCCGCTGAACAAGGCCGGCCAGGTGGACCTGCACCGGCCGTTCATCGACGAGCTCACCCGCCCGAACCCGGATGACCCCCGCACTCCGGAAGAAGGCCAGTCCGTGATGCGCCGCGTCGAGGACGTCCTGGACGTCTGGTTCGATTCCGGTTCCATGCCCTACGGCCAGGTCCACTACCCGTTCCAGAACGAGGAATGGTTCGACACGCACAACCCGGCGGACTTCATCGTCGAGTACATCGGCCAGACCCGCGGCTGGTTCTACATGCTGCACATCCTTTCCACCGCGCTGTTCGACCGTCCGGCCTTCCGCAACGTCATCAGCCACGGCATCGTGCTGGGTTCGGACGGGCAGAAGATGTCCAAGAGCCTGCGCAACTACCCGGACGTCTCCGAGGTCCTGGACCGCGACGGCTCCGACGCCATGCGCTGGTTCCTGATGTCCAGCCCGATCCTGCGCGGCGGCAACCTCGTGGTCACCGAGCAGGGGATCCGCGACGGCGTCCGCCAGGTCATCCTGCCGCTGTGGAACGTGTACAGCTTCTTCACGCTCTACACGAACGCAGCGGACAGCGGCGCCGGGTACGACGCGAAGCTCCGCTACGACGGCTACGCCGACACCCTGGACCAGTACCTCATGGCCAACACCGGGGACCTGGTCCGGAACATGACCGCCCAGCTGGACAGCTACGACATCTCCGGCGCCTGCGACGAGCTGCGCAGCTACCTGGACATGCTCACCAACTGGTACGTCCGCCGCAGCCGCCAGCGCTTCTTCGACGAGAGTGTGGACGCCTTCGACGCGCTCTACACCGCGCTGGAGACCGTCACCCGCGTAGCCGCCTCTCTGCTGCCGCTGATCTCCGAGGAGATCTGGCGCGGCCTCACCGGCGGGCGTTCCGTGCACCTGGCCGACTGGCCGGATGCCGGACTGTTCCCGGCCAACCCGGGCCTGGTCGAGGCGATGGACCGGGTGCAGCAGATCTGCTCCACCGGCTCCTCGCTGCGCAAGGCCGCGAACCTGCGCGTGCGCCTGCCGCTGCAGGAACTCACGGTCGTGGCACCGGGCGCGGACGCGCTGGGCGGCTTCGCCGCCGTCGTTGCCGATGAACTGAACCTGCGCTCGGTCCGCCTGCTGGACGCCGAGAGCGCCTCCCCGGAGGAGTTCGGCATCGAGCAGAAGCTCGTGGTCAATGCCCGGGCCGCCGGCCCGCGCCTGGGCAAGAA
>NZ_CAKKMM010001246.1:0-1514 GCF_918698205.1 Microbacterium sp. Bi128
GACGGAGGGCGTCGGCCCCGTCTTCCGGAAAGGAGTCCTCGAAGGACGGGTGGGAACCCTGTTCGACGAGGTCGCCGGCGTAGAGGGTGCTGGCCGTGCCGACCAGGAGGTCGCCGTCGGTGTGTCCGCGGCCCAGATAGAACAAGGTGGCGGTCTGCCCGCCAAGGTCCACCAGGACCGGCTGGTCCTTCACGATGGCGTTGGGAACCACCAACTCAGCGTCGGAACCCTGACCGGCCGCCATTTCGGGTTCCGCGGAGGCCACCAGCCGGCGCTGCTCATCACCGTTCTCCTCGATTTCCGCGGCGCAGTTCTCGTGCGCCCAGAATTCCGTGACGCCCTCACTGGCGAAGACGGCGTTGCCGAAGAAGTGGTCATAGTGGGCGTGCGTGTTGACCACGGCGAGCGGTAGCCCGGTCTTTTCCCGCACGGCAGCCAGGATCTCGCGGCCCTGCCGGGGCCCGCCGCCGGTGTCGATCACCATGGCGCGCTCGGTGCCGACCACCAGACCCGTGTTGAGCAGGGAACCTTGGGTGGTCAGGACGTAGTTGTCCGGGCCGACCTCGAGCCATCGTGACATGAAATATCTCCGTATTCCGGCGTTGTTCCGGCGTGGCTGGTGCAATGTTCTGCCCTCGATTGTAGTCACAGATGCTGGCCGGAAGCTGCAAGCTTGCGCGGCGCTGGACGGTCAATCTTCGGTCTGCGAAAAAAGTTGCCCGGCTTGGCGGAGATGCTAATTCCGGTCCTCGCGCAATTGTTAGGTCTCCGGTGACCCAGGGTCGGGCGTCCGTCCCCGGACATTTGGTGGACTACGAACATGGCGGCTCGGTCTTGACAGTTGACAACATGCTCAGTCTGGCGTTGCGACTCATCTGCTGCTTCCTCACCCAACCGTCCTGGATTTTCGAAGAGCGACCGGACCCAATCTGGACAGATGGCTGCACTGGGCGTCATCAGCGATCGGCTGAACAACGGGACGAGCCCACAAATGGGTGGATTCGTTTCCCGATGCCGACGCCTTCGCGATGGGACGTCAGCACCAAGCTTCGTAGTGACGCCCGGCCGCCATTCCTAAGCCTCAAATACTGACTGTCTAGTGCCAAAACGCCAGTGCAAGGCGACATCCGTACTGCAAACGGACCGCGCCTGGCGCCCCATCTGAACTTCAACTTCGGGGTCTCCAGGTGATCAGCGCAAACGAGGTCCGCCGTAGAATTTCAGGGTCATCACGCAGGGACACCCACAGCCTGGCGGTATACGCGAACGTGCTGGTCACCTATTTCCCGCCATTCACGGTGCGAGAGATCCGGCAACCCGAGGATACTCTTCGTTGCAGTTGCCGCACGAGCGAGTGTTTCGGGAGTGAGCTTACCTTCGAAGCGCTGTACCCACTGCTCACCCACTTCGGCGGCCAAGGAATCGGTCATCTCATTTTTCGGAACGAGCACCGGCGTCCCGAGAGAAAGCGCAAGCAACAGTGCACCGGAGTTGTGCATAGCCCGGTACGGAAG
>NZ_CAKKMM010001247.1:0-1512 GCF_918698205.1 Microbacterium sp. Bi128
CGGCAACGCCAACGAGATCGCCAACCTGGGCACGGTATCCGTCCCCCGCACGGTGAACCTCAAGCCTTGGGCCGGAGCAGGTGCCAACCGCGCAGCGAAGTTCACGGACCCGAAATCCGGCGAGGTGTATTTCCTGGAACTCCGCACTCCGGTCGGTTACGACTCCGTCATTGCGCAGGACGGAAACCGCGGCGTGAAGATCACCCAGCAGGGCGGAGGCAACTCCTCGATCCTGCTTCCTCCCAATACCCGGGCGACCGCATTCAACGGCTACTACAGCAACACCCAGGCCTGGCAGGCCGGCCAGACTTTTACAACGCACGCCGGCACCAGGGTCTCCATTGACGCTGTCAGCAACACCGCGGCCACCGTGACGATCCGTCCGCCGGGTGCGCCCGCGAAGGGCTCCTTCGACAGCGCAGCCTTCGCGGTCACCTCGTCCGGCGCCACCATCAACGTCCGCGGATGGTCGGTGGATCCGGCGGCGGCCTCCACCTCCACCCAGACGCACGTTTACGTCACAGCACCTGACGGGACGACGACTGGCCACGCCTTCACCGCGGACAAGCCGCGCGCCGACGTCAACGCGGCGCTGGGCATCAGCGGAAACCACGGCTTCCAGGAGTCGATCACCGTCAAAGCGGCCGGACAGTATCAGGCCTGCGCCTATGCAATCGGCATCTTCAACAACACAGCACTGGGCTGCCGGACCCTCACCCTGGCCGGCACGCCCGCTCCCGAGGGATCCCTCGATGAGGTCACCACCGCCATGGTGTCTGGCAAACCGTCCATCAAGCTGCGGGGCTGGGCCGTGGACCGCGGCCAGACCGGCACGTCCATCCCGGTCCACGTCTACGTGACTACCCCTTCAGGAGCCACCACCGGCCAGGCCTTCACCGCCAACGTGCAGCGCCCGGACGTCAACCAGGCTTTGGGGGTCAGCGGCACGCACGGGTTTGCGGTCACCGTCCCGGCGACGGAGACCGGCACGTATCGGGTCTGTGCCTACGCCATCCCCGTCGCCCCCTTTGCTGCCGGTAACACCACCCTGGGCTGCCGCAACGTCCCGGTTGCTGTCAGTGACCCGCCCACCGGATACCTGGATTCCGTGGCGTTCATCAACGCGGCGCCCGACGGCAGCACCAAGTCAGTGACCACCACCGCCAATGCTGCCCGGAGCGACGTCAATGCCGCCATGGGGATCGCCGGTTCGCACGGGTACCAGACATCCGTGAGCGTGACGAAGGCCGGTACGTACCGCGTCTGCGCCACCGGAATCGCGGTCGCGACCCTGACCAAGGGCAACGGCTTCCTGGGCTGCGTGAACGCTACGGCGACCCTTGCTGCGCCCCCGGTCGGCTACGTGGACTCCATTGTGGTGCAAACCAGGACGCCGTCGGCGGTTATCACGGCGTCCGGCTGGACGTACGAACCCGGTACACCGGCGGCCTCCAACGCCGTGCATATCTACGTCACGGGCCCGGACGGCAAGACCAAGGGCTACCCCTTCAC
>NZ_CAKKMM010001248.1:0-1510 GCF_918698205.1 Microbacterium sp. Bi128
ATGCCGCGCTGCTCGGCGATGACGGGTGCGTTGACGTAGGAGACCTGCTCGGTCACGACGTCGGCGAAGATGCCCTTGAGCGCCGCGAGTTCCAGGACCTTGACATCGAGCGAGGAGATCTCGCCGGCCACCTCGACGTCGAACTGGGTGAGGGAGGCATGGGTCAGCGCGGTGAAGATGCGGCCCAGCTTTTCCATCAGCGGGATGCCGGGGCGGACGTCCGGTGCGATGACACCGCCGGCGACGTTGACGGCGTCGGGGACCAGTTCGCCGGCCAGGGCCAGGCGGACGGACTTGGCGACGGAGACGCCGGCCTTTTCCTGGGCCTCGTCGGTGGAGGCGCCCAGGTGCGGGGTCACCACGACGTTGTCGAGTTTGAAGAACGGCAGGTCGGTGCTGGGTTCCTTGGAGAAGACGTCGACGCCGGCGCCGGCGATGTCACCGGCCTGCAGCGCGGTGTAGAGGGCTTCCTCGTCCACCAGGCCGCCGCGGGCGACGTTGACGACGTACGCCGTGCTCTTCATCTTCTTGAACGCCTCGGCGCCGAGCATGCCGACGGTTTCCGGGGTCTTGGGCATGTGGATGGTGATGAAGTCCGACTGGGCCAGGAGCTCGTCGAGCGTCACCAGCTGCACGCCGAGCTGGGCGGCCCGGGCGGAGGTGATGTAGGGGTCGTACGCGAGGATCTTGGTGTCGAAGCCCTTCAGGCGGGCCGCGACCAGGGCGCCGATCCGGCCCAGGCCGATGATGCCGATCTTCTTCTCGAAGAGCTCGATGCCGGTGTACTTGGAGCGCTTCCACTCCCCGTCCTTGAGGGCGGAGCTGGCCTGAGGGATGTGGCGGGCGAGGCTCAGGATGTGCCCGACGGTCAGTTCGGCGGCGGAGACGATGTTGGAGGTCGGCGCGTTGACCACCATGACCCCGGCCTGGGTGGCCGCCTTGATGTCCACGTTGTCCAGGCCGACGCCGGCGCGGGCGATGACCTTGAGGTTCTTGGCGGCGGCGATGGCCTCGGCGTCCAGCTGGGTGGCGGAGCGGACCAGGATCGCGTCGACGTCGGCGATCGCGGAGAGCAGCTGGGAACGGTCGGAGCCGTCAGTCTGGCGGATTTCAAAGTCCGGGCCGAGGGCCTCGACTGTGGCGGGCGAAAGTTCCTCAGCGAGGAGTACGACAGGTTTGGTGCTTGTCACCGGTGACCTCTTT
Organism: Microbacterium sp. Bi128; assembly: GCF_918698205.1. NCBI lineage: Bacteria > Bacillati > Actinomycetota > Actinomycetes > Micrococcales > Microbacteriaceae > Microbacterium > Microbacterium sp. Bi128. The sequence continues at coordinate 1,204 of NZ_CAKKMM010001248.1, forward strand.
AGCTCTCTTGTGTATCTGGTGGGGATTTTGGTGAATCGGGTGGTGCGGGTGGTGCTGGACAGCAGGGAAGCCGGACCCCAGGATGTGGTGTCCGGCTCCCCTGCCGGGCAATGCCTAGCGGGCCACTGTTCCTTCGGTGTAGTCGTCTTCGTTCTTGATCCAGGAGAACAGCTTGCGCAGTTCGCGGCCGGTGGCCTCGATCGGGTGGTCCTCACCCTTCTTGCGCAGCGCCTTGAACTCCGGCGCGCCGGCGTCCTGGTCGTCGATGAAGCGCTTGGCGAAGGTGCCGGCCTGGATGTCCGCGAGG
>NZ_CAKKMM010001249.1:0-1509 GCF_918698205.1 Microbacterium sp. Bi128
GTCCGGTGGCACGGCGGGTGCAGCATCAGCACAAGACCCGGCCAACCTGCCCTGGGTGGACGCCCTCTGGGAGTCCATCAGGCGATCGGCAACAGACTAGAAGCGGCGCCCGCCGCCGGGATTGTCCCGCGGACAATCCGGAACAGGGCAGGAAGGTGCCACTCCCGTGGACGAGAACCGAGTGGACCAGAACCGAGCAGCCGAGAACAACGACGGGGCCAAGACCCCGGCACCACGGCACAGGGCAGACGCCCCGGAGGGCTCCCGCCAGCCGTCGCCGCACGATCTCGAGGTCCTCAGCCGCCAGTTGGGCCGGCCCGTGCGCGACGTCGTCGAAATCCCGGCACGCTGCGTCTGCGGAAACCCGCTCGTCGCCGCCACTTCGCCGCGGCTCAGCAACGGTACGCCGTTCCCCACCACGTTTTACCTCAGCCACCCTGTTATCAGGTCGGCGCTATCGCGGCTGGAGGCCGCCGGGCTGATGAACGAAATGAACGACCGGCTCGCTGCCGACGCCGGCCTCGCGGCCCGGTACCGGTCCGCCCACGAGGCATATCTGGCCTCCCGTGCCGAGATCGGCGCGCGCTCCGGCATCGGGGCCGTTCCCGAAATTGACGGCGTCTCCGCCGGCGGGATGCCGACCCGCGTCAAATGCCTGCACGTCCTCGTGGGGCATTCGCTGGCGGCCGGCCCGGGCGTGAACCCGCTGGGGGATGAATCGATCGCGGCCATCGCCGAATGGTGGACCGTGGAGCGCTGTTACTGCGACGGCGCCTGGGACACCGGCGGGGAGGCCCCGTCCCGGGACCTCAGCCGCCATGGCCCCCAAGGCCTGCCGGAGATCGTGGGCCGGCCCGCACCGGTCCGCAAGTCCCGCGTCGACGCCGCCGGCGCCGATAACACGGCCGCCACCGCCGGTGCTGCTGAGACGGCCGGTACCACCGGCACGGGGGAGTCCAAGTGACCCGGGTCGCGGCCGTAGACTGCGGCACCAACTCCATCCGCCTGCTGATCGCAGATGTGAGCGCAGGCGGCGCAACAGGGCCGGCCACGCCGCGGCTGACCGACATCGTGCGGGAAATGCGCGTGGTCCGGCTGGGCCAGGGCGTGGACTCCACAGGTGAACTGGCCCAGGAAGCGCTCGAGCGCACCTTCGCCGCGACCCGGGACTACGCTGCCCTCATCCGCGAGCACGGCGCCGAAAAAGTGCGCTTCGTGGCCACCTCCGCCACCCGCGATGCCCGCAACCGCCAGGTTTTCGTCGACGGCATCCGCGACATCCTCGGCGTCGAACCCGAGGTGATCACCGGCGACGAGGAAGCCGCGCTGTCCTTCGCCGGCGCCAGCAGTGTCCTGCCCTCCCGCGGGCAGGACCCCGTGCTGGTGGTGGACCTCGGCGGCGGCAGCACGGAGTTCGTGCTGGGCAACGCCGACGGCGTCATCGCGGCCCGCTCGGTCGACGTCGGCTGCGTCCGGATGACCGAACGGCACCTGCGCAGCGATCCGCCC
>NZ_CAKKMM010001250.1:0-1509 GCF_918698205.1 Microbacterium sp. Bi128
CGAGGGTCAGCAGCAGTTCTGCGGCCGGCCTCGCGGCCCATTCTTCCTGCCAGCCCGAGCGCAGGACTGCACGGCTCACCGACTGCTCCGTGATTCCGAGTTTCTGTGCCGCTATTTTTTGGCTGCCGTGGGTTCCGTGGGTGTCTTGCCGCACCGAGCGCAGCACGTCCACCACCTTCCATTGCGCCGCGGTCCGGTCCTGGACCAGGCGGCCAATCAGTCGGAGCACCGCCTCCGCATTGGCGCAGGCCCTGGCCCCCTGGGATCCGCTGGCGCCGTCCGCGGCCGTGGTTGCTGCATTTGCATTTGCCCGGCGGCGGTCGCGGCCGGCAACTACGGCGAGGGGAACATGGGCGGCCGCCCCCTTGGCCCGGTCGACGGCGGACCGGGCCGCCACGAAGGCGGGACCGGAGCCTTCGCGCGGGCTGGCGGGCAGCGGCAGGTCCACCTCCCCCACACCGATCCCGACATACCAGCGGCCGCTGCGCAGGGCGTGAAGGGCGATCTCCACCACCTCGTCGGCCCGTTCCACGACGCCCTGGACCTCGTCGCCCACCGAACGCTCAAAGCGCCCGGCGGTGGAGAGTGCGCTGAGCCCCTTCAGGAGGCCGGGGACCCGGTCGATGTCGCCCGTGCTGCCGCGCTGGTCGATTGTCATGACGTACATGACCCCAGCCTAGGGAGCTGATCGGGAATAATCAACCGTTTTCAACTGATTACTTAAAATCAGCCTAAATAGGCTTATGAATGATAGTCAGCGGAATTTGGCTGAAATGCCAGTCTGGCCTATCCGAAGAGGTTGACCGGCTTGACGATGTCGGCGTAGATCAGCAGCGCGCCCATGCCCATCAGCAGCACCGCCACCACATACGTCACCGGGAGCAGCTTGGCGATATCGAAGGCGCCGGGATCCGGGCGGCCGAACAGCTTGGCGATCTGGCGCCGGGCCCCCTCGTACAGCGCGCCCGCGATGTGGCCGCCGTCGAGCGGCAGCAGCGGAATGAGGTTGAAGACGGCCAGGGCGAAGTTGAGTCCGGCCAGCAGACCCACCAGGGCGGCGAAGCGGGACTGCAGCGGGACCTCCTCCATCGCGGCGACCTCGCCGGCCACGCGGCCCACGCCCACCACGCTGATGGGGCCGTTGGGGTCCCGGGGTTCCTCGCTGAAGGCTGCCTTGGCCACACCGGCCACGCGCTCCGGCAGGTTCACCACCACACCGGCGACCTGCTTGATGTTCTCCCCCGCCATGGGCAGCACGGCCGACGCCGGCTGCTGCACGAGTGCCGTCTGGGCGCCGATGCCCAGGAAGCCGACGTCCTGGTATTGGAGGCTTCCGTCAGCGGCCTTGGCCTGGCGGCCGTCGGGACCGACAACCGGGCGGGCGGAGAGCACGGGCGTGACGGTTGTCGAGACGGTGGCGCCGCCGCGCTCCACGGTGATGCTCACCTGCCGGCCCGCCGAGGCGCGGATCCAGCCGGTGAGTTCGTCCCACCTGGCGACGGCCTTGCC
>NZ_CAKKMM010001251.1:0-1508 GCF_918698205.1 Microbacterium sp. Bi128
GTGCCCGGGGGGAGGGGATTCGGCAGGGGGAGGATGGATGCCGCGGTTTCGGTCCTCCCAAGCCGAAATCTCCTCCGCTGGGCCGGGGTGGGCGGACGCTCGGCCGGTGCGGCTGCGGCGCACGACGCGGTGTACGCGCGGCTGGGGCGCGGATAATGCCCGCGTGGGGAGGAGATTCCGCGGAGGGAGGGGGATGCCGCGGTGTCGGTCCTCCGCTGCCCGGAAGTCCTCCGCGCGCCGGTGCGCCCGGCGCGGCTCCTCGGCTCAGCCCGCGTCGGCGATATCGGCCGCGCGGGCCTCGGGCTCGGAAACTTCGATGCCGAACAGCGCGGACAGCGCCGAGACGTAGTCGTCGCCGCGGCCGGACTCGGCGAGCTCGTGCGCGCGCGTCGTCGGGGTGTGCAGCAGCACGCCGACGAGGTGCCGCAGCGCCTGTTCGGTCTGTCCCCCCTCGTCGCCGCGGGCGCGCACCCGGGCGACCTCGGCGTCGAGCACGCCGAACACGTGAGCGCGCAGGGCGACGACCGCGGGGGTGATGTTCTTGCGCTCGCCGACCGAGGCGAAGCGGCGCGCGGCGTCGCGAACGAGATCGCGCGCGGCATCCGTCGCCTGCAGCTCTTCGAGCGGGGCGTGGAGGCGGATGGTCTCGAGGTCGAGCAGGTCGACGCCGGGCACGGTGGCGACATCGGGGTCGACGTTGCGGGGGAGACCGAGGTCGATCACGAGCCGGCGGCCCGAGTGGTCGACGGGGCAGCCGACGGGAGCGGCGGCGGACTCGGCCGCTGTGCGTCCCGCGGCGAACGTGGCGGCACTGACGACGTGGTGCTCGCTCGTCGTGCACGTGATGACGAGGTCGGCGTGAGCGACGGCGGTGGGGAAGGTCTCGGCCGAGACGGCGCGCAGACCGTGCTTGGCGGCGAACTTCGCGGCGCGCCCCGAGGGGGAGTGGACCGAGATGTCCTCGGCGCCCTGATCGCGGAGTGCGGCCACGGTGGCGGCCGCATAGGCGCCCGTGCCCACGAGCAGAACGCGCTGCGTCGACCAGTCGGCGATGCGGCTGTCGGCGAGCTCGAGGCCGAGGCGCACGAGCGACCGGCCGGCGCGGCCGATCGCGGTGGAGTTCTTGACGCCGCGCTGAGCTTCGGACGCGCGCTGGAACAGCCGCTCCAGCTCCCCCGACGTGGTGCCGAGCTGGCGGGATTCGGTGAGGGCGCGCCGCACCTGACCGGCGATCTCGCCTTCGCCGACGACGACCGACTCGAGCCCGGATGCCACCGAGAAGAGGTGCTCGGCCACATCTCCGCCGCCGATCACGGTGTACGAACCCTCGAGCTCGCTCGCGGGGACGCCCGTGGCCGCCTCGATGGCGCTCAGCGTGGCCTCCACTCCCACCGCGACGGCGGCCGTGACGGGCTCGTCCATGTCGACGTAGGCCTCGAAGCGGTTGCAGGTGGCCACGACGACCGCTCCCTGCACGCACTCGTCGTGCGCGGCGATCAGGGGGGCGA
>NZ_CAKKMM010001252.1:0-1506 GCF_918698205.1 Microbacterium sp. Bi128
GCCGCGGACTGCGCCTCGCCGTGGGCGACATCGAAGTCACGGAGACGGAGGCGCGCATGCAGGCCGCCGTCGTCCTGCTTGCGGACGTGTCCTTCTCGATGGCCGCCGAGGGACGCTGGGTGCCCATGAAACGCACCGCCCTCGCCCTGCACCACCTCGTCTCAACCCGGTTCCGCGGCGACCGGCTGCAGCTGATCACGTTCGGCCGCTACGCGCAGACCATGGACATTGGCGAGCTCACGGCCCTGCCGGCCCTGCGGGAGCAGGGAACCAACCTGCACCACGGCCTGCTGCTGGCCGGCCGGTTCTTTCGTCAGCACCCGTCGATGCAGCCCGTCCTCCTCGTGGTGACCGACGGCGAACCCACCGCGCACCTGCTGGCCGACGGCGAGTCGTGGTTCTGCTGGCCGCCGGACCCGGAGACCATCCGCGTCACGGTCGCCGAACTGGACCGCCTGGCCCGCGCCGGCACGCAGGCCACGTTCTTCCGGCTCGGCGACGACCCTTCCCTGGAACGTTTCGTCCAGCGGATGGCCCGCCGCATCGACGGCCGCGTGGTGGCGCCCGAGGCCGGAGACCTGGGCGCTGCCGTGGTGGGGGAGTACCTCCGCGCCCACTTCCGCGGACGCCCCTACGACGACGCCGACTGGGCCCAATAGATCCGCGGCGACTCTCCACCACTGGGGGGGGGGTAATTGGCCACGCCGTCGGGGTTTGACCGCAGTTCGATCTCACCGCCAAGGGTTTCGGTTGACAGAATGGTGCAACGCCCAATAGGCCAGTGCGAGGAACGCGACGGCCTGAATTCCGAGGAACCCGGTGTCTGTGAGCCATTGCTCGGCTGTCGGGTCGTAGAGCGTGTCCACTTCGGGTGCTGGCGGTTTCTGGAGCCCGACAGTGGCCGCCGCAGCCGCGTAGCCAAAACGTGCAGGGAGCAGCCACGACACCTCCTCAAGTCCGGCGCGGCCTTGGATAGCGAACAGCCCACCGCAAAGGACCAATTGAGCCATCACCAAGGCGACGAGCGCAGGCATGGTTTGTTCAGTCGATGTCGCGGCAGCCGAGATCACCAGCGCGGCGGCGGTCATGGCGACGCCAACCGCTGCCACAGCCACCGCAATCTCCAGGTGCCCATTGCCGAGTACCAAGGCATCGTCCGGTCCCGGCAGACCGAGGAGAGCCATCACGGTGAACAGGATGCACTGGATTGCGACCAAGGCGCCAAGCACCACAAACTTGCCGAGCAGGTAAGCCGTAGGGGAGAGGCCAACGGCCTGTTCCCGCCGGTAGATGGGCCGTTCCGCGACCAGTTCGCGCACCGTGAGGGCTGTTCCCATGAGCGCTGCTCCGACCACGAGGACAATGAGCCGCTGTTGGACCTGATACAGATCGCCCCCGGCCTCCCGCATGGACAGCCCGGCCTCGCCGGGGAAGGCGTGCGCCATCAGGGCGAGCAGCATCGGCAGGCCGACAAGGAGGACGACGAAGAGGCGGTCTGCGGCGACG
>NZ_CAKKMM010001253.1:0-1505 GCF_918698205.1 Microbacterium sp. Bi128
TACCTGTACAGCCTCATCGCGCAGATCCGCGACGGCGGCCGGCTGCTGGACAGCTACACCCTGCCGGTCGGCGTCCGCACCGTGGAAGTCAGCGGCAAGGAATTCCTCATCAACGGCGAACCGTTCTACTTCACCGGCTTCGGCATGCACGAGGACCACGTGGCCATCGGCAAGGGCCACAGCAACGCCCAGATGGTCAATGATTTCCAGCTCCTGGACTGGGTGGGCGCCAACTCGTTCCGGACCTCGCACTACCCCTACGCCGAGGAAGTCATGGAGTTCGCGGACCGGCACGGGATCGTCGTGATCGACGAAACCGCCGCCGTCGGGCTGCACCTGGGCTTCGGCGCCGTCTTCGGCGGCATCGCCAGGAAGACCTACGTCGAGGGCGGAGTGGACGCCAACACCGCCGCCAACCACCGGCAGGCGATTACCGAACTCGTCGCCCGCGACAAGAACCACCCCTCCGTCGTGATCTGGTCGATCGCCAACGAACCCAACGGTTCCGAGGAGGGCGCCCGCGAGTACTTCGCACCCCTCGCGGAGCTGACCCGCAGCCTGGACCCCACCCGGCCCGTCGGCTACGTCAACGTCCTGTTCGACACCCCGGACAAGGAACTGCTCGGGGACCTGTTCGACGTGATCATGCTCAACCGCTACTACGGCTGGTACGTCGATAACGGCGACCTCGAAACCGCCGAGCAGCACCTCGAGAAGGAGCTGCGCGAGTGGGAAACCAAGTACGGCAAGCCCATGATCATGACCGAGTACGGACCGGACACCATGCCCGGCTTCCACTCCATCTATGAACAGCCCTGGAGCGAGGAATACCAGGCAGCGTTCCTGGCCATGTACCACCGGGTCTTCGACCGGGTCGACGCCATGGTCGGTGAACAGGTCTGGAACTTCGCGGACTTCCAGACCTCCAACGGCATCATGCGCGTGGACGGCAACAAGAAGGGCGTCTTCACCCGGGACAGGCGGCCCAAACCTGCCGCCTATGCCCTGCGCCAACGGTGGACGGCACTGGCCGGCACCAAGAACAGCACCTCCAAGGCGTAGGCCTCACCGCACATTTTTCGCCGGGCCCAGGTCCGGCAACGGGTAAAGGAGCCCAATCATGAAAAAGCTGAACAAGCTCAGCATCGTCGGCTATGGCGCCGGCGACGCCGCAAACAATCTCGCCTTCACCACCGCCACCATGTTCCTGCTCGTGTACTACACGGATGTGGCCGGGATCTCCGCCGCGGCCGCCGGCACCCTGCTGCTGGTGGTGCGGATCTTCGACGCCTTCGCCGACGTCTTCGCCGGCCGCGTGGTGGACCGGACCTACAGCAAGCGGTTCGGCAAGTTCCGTCCGTTCATCATGTTCGGTTCCATCCCGTTGCTGCTGCTGAGCGTGGCCACCTTCTCCATACCTGAGCTCGGCGAATCCGGCACCCTGCTCTACGCCTACGTCACGTACGCAGCCCTGGGCCTGGCCTACAGCCTGGTCAACATCCCCT
>NZ_CAKKMM010001254.1:0-1497 GCF_918698205.1 Microbacterium sp. Bi128
CGTGTCGACGACAATCATGTCCAGAGCGGACGGCTGCTGGCCCACCACGCTGCGCAGCGTGGCCTCCGGATTGGGAGCATAGTCTGTGACCAGGACGACAACAGTGAGCCGCGCGAGCTGAAGGCGTGCAACCCCCGTTGTCCCCAGCATCCGCTGGACCCGGGCCAGGTTCGCGGGGTGTGCCATTCTCCGGAACTTGGTCTGCTGCTCCTTGGGCAATGCCCGCCACACACGCCGAAGGTTCCTCTTAGCCGTGGCTTTCAGCGAAGCTATTGCTTGGCTCTGGTCGTGACCTGGCATTGTCTGATTCGCTTCTTTCGTCTGTTCCCACCGGTGGTTGTAGCTTCATGATCTTTTGGTCCGAGTAAATCGTTGCCCGAGCGCAAACGCCCGACCGCTGCCGGGCAGTCTACGTCAGAACGGTTTCAGCAGGACAAGGACAACATTCTGGTCTCCGGCGCTTCCCCGCACGGCCTCGACATCAAGCCCCGGACGATTCATGGAGAGCTCAAGGCTCAAGGCCGCAAGGGAACCAGGAGTCTGGCTTTCTCCGTACGTCACGCTGTCGGGCTCAGAGTGGTCAATCAGAGTCGCCACGATTGACAGGGTCCCGTCGCCGTTGTCCAGCAATTCAACAATTCTCGATTGCTGAGGATAGTCAATCAGCGAGGCTGTAGTGATTTCCCAGAATCCGCCATGCTCAAAAATGGCTTTGTGCGGTGTCACCCGGTGTTTGTGTCCGTGACCGTTCACCCAGGCGACCACGTTGGGAAAACGGGCGATGAGTCGCAGGACCTTCGATCGGCTCAGGAAAGTGGGCCCGTCGCCGGACGCGGGCTGCTTGGCGGCAAAGGCTGACAGCGGGTGATGGCCAAACAGGATTACGAGACGGTCGCCGGCCTTCGAGGTGACGAGTTTGCCCTCGGCATCGTAGAACTTCCCGGAAACTCGCTGCAGTTGTTCCTCCAGCCAATCCGCCTGGGCGGCGTCCAGCGCCGCCTCAGTGCCGCCGTCGGGACTTGCGGTGTTCAACATGATGCCGACAACATCCGGCGACAGGTCGAACGTGTAGCACGGATCGGCCCGGGAACCCTTGCCGGAACCGGAGCGGAACCGTGGATTTCCTGCGTCCTTCGGCCAAGCGTCCATAAATTCCGTCTTGCTGAATGCACGCCGAAGTTTCGATGGCGGCACTTTTCTCGACGGCAGCGAAGCGATGAGGCTCCGGCGTTCACTGTCATTGGCGGTCCTGACTGTTTCCCAGAAGTCAGTCGTATCCATGCCGGATGGCAGCCGGGTGGGCAGCCGGTCGCCGATTCGAAGAGCACCGACGAACTCGGCTTTTGGAGAAATCGGACCGGACTCCGGCTGGCCGGATTCATCATGGTTGCCGACGCCGATGTACCAGGGGAAATCCGAACCTTCCGCCGCTATCGGCTGCAGTGCGGCCGAGAGATATCCAGGAATTGTGGGATACCCATAACGGCTCTTCCACTC
>NZ_CAKKMM010001255.1:0-1495 GCF_918698205.1 Microbacterium sp. Bi128
GTACCTTGAGCTGAACGTCGTATCCCTCGATGTCTGCTGCGGGATTGGCTTCGGCGTAGCCGCGTTCCTGTGCCTCGCTGACGGCCTCTTCGAAGTCCAGTCCGGATTCCATCCGCCCGAGCACATAGTTGCTGGTGCCGTTGAGGATGCCTTCGAACCCGTTCAGCTTCAGCCCCGCGAACATTTTCTTGGCCAGGCGGATGACAGGAGTGCCGCTCATGACGGCACCCTCGAATTCGAAGTGCACGCCGTTCTGTTCGGCCAGGGCGGTCAGTTCGGCGCCGCGGAGGGCAACCGGGCCCTTGTTCGTCGTGCAAACGCTCTTGCCGGATTCGAGGGCCCAGCGTACGTGCGAAACTGCTGGCTCGCCGTCGTCGGGATTCGTGAACGTGGCCTCGCAGATGATGTCGGCGGTGCAGTCACGGATAACTGATTCGTTATTGGTGTCCGCGGACCCGCCATGGGCGGCGAAGGTTTCGCTTCCACCGTCCAAATTGAGTGCGATGCCGAGGTCGATCCCCTCGGGCTGGACCAGCGAGCCGAGACGCAGGTCGGTGATGGCGACGACACGCAGGCCGAAGCCCAGCTCGGAACGGAGTGTGTCACCGCGTGTTGCGACCAGTTCGGCCAGCGTCCTGTTGACGCCGCCGAAGCCGATCAGCGCAATGTCATAGGTGGTCATGGTGCTCCTTAAGTCAGATACATCGGTCCTCCAATGCTCACCGCATTCCATGTCCGTCAGTGCATGTCATTGTGACCGAACAGCAGGGCGAACTGACCATCTGTACGCCGATTCGGCAGCAGCGCCTCGAAGTAACTTAGGTGCAACATAAGCATGTTGAAATGTTTTTAATGACCCAAAGGCCGTTTTCGTGTTACTTTCATCACTACCGCCACTGCACAGCCCGAGGCGCCCTGTCCCAAGCCGGGGCGATGTGCGCATCTTTCGCATCAGACCTATCCACTCACCGGGGAGAAACCATGGAACCCTCATCACCTGTCCAGCTAGACACACAACCCACGTTGCCCCCGTCGACCGACTCCGGGCTCCGGCGGTCCATGGGGGCACGCCATCTGGTCATGATCGCCATGGGCGGGGTGATCGGCTCAGGGCTGTTCCTGAGCTCGGGCTACACCATTTCCCAGGCCGGACCGCTCGGCGCGGTCATCGCCTACCTGATCGGCGCCTTCGTTGTGTACCTGGTTATGGCCTGCCTCGGCGAGCTTGCCATCGCGTATCCGGTCTCAGGCGCCTTCCACATTTACGCGGCGAGGTCGATCGGGCCGGCCACAGGGTTCGCCACGGCCTGGCTCTACTGGCTCTGCTGGGCAGTGGCCATCGGATCGGAGTTCACTGCGTCCGGTCTCCTCATGCAGCGCTGGTTCCCGGATGTTGACGTCTGGGTCTGGTGCGTCATCTTCGCCTCGGTCCTCTTCGGATTCAATGCAGTTTCCTCGAAGTTCTTCGGCGAGTCCGAGTTCTGGTTTGCCATCG
>NZ_CAKKMM010001256.1:0-1495 GCF_918698205.1 Microbacterium sp. Bi128
GATCGGTCTCAACGACGAAGACCCGGACCTGCAGCGTGACGGCGGAGGAGAGGGGAATCGTCCCCTCCATGGCCTGCCCCTTAACCTCCCCGACGGTAGCTGGCCCGCGCTCCACCAGATGCGCGTCCCGGCCGGGCAGGAGCGCTTCCGCCGTGCGGACGCGGGCGGTCGGGGATTGATTGGTCAGCCCGGCGGGCCGGTGGTAGATGGCGAGTCCGGCGACTTTCTCCGGTTCACTGGCCGTTCGGGCCGCGGCAGCCGGAGCGTCCGGCTCGTCGGCGAAAAGCGCCGTCAGGTCTGCGTCCGAGAGCACACTGACGGTGCTGTCGCCCGCTTCGTGAGTTCGGGCAGTCCAGCTCTGCGGGACATCGAGGGTGTACGGGACGCCATCCGCGCGAAAGGTTACGTACTTTTCTCCAGACAGCATCGGCGGGAGCAGCGCGCCGGCGAGGATGGCGAGGATTAGGAGGAGGAGCGCCCCGCCTAGCACAGCCAGCCGCGCGGCCCGGCCCGGCCGCCGATCAGCGCGCCTACCCCGGGACCCGGTGGATCGTCCGCCCAAGTGGGCGTTCCCGCCCGCGCGGGCGAGGGTCCCTGCTTCCACCGGGGCGCCGCCGACGTTGTCCTTGCCGGGTCTAGTGGCGCGGGGCGGGACCGCGTGTTTCCCCGCGCCTCGGGGCTGCGCTGGAACAACCTTGCCAGGCGGGCCGCCGGACATCATGGTAACGAGGGCGCCGCATGTTGGGGGCCGGTCCTCGGGTTGTTTCGCCATGCCTTTGACGATGGCAGCCTCCATTGCAGGAGGGACCTCCGGCCGTTCCAAGGTGAGGCGCGGCGGCTCCTCGGTCATGTGCGCCCACAGCTGGGCCGAGTCGTCGTCATGGTCGAACGGCGGGTGGCCTGCGAGCAGCGTGTAGGCCACGCACGCCAGGGCGTACACATCGGCCCGACTATCGATGGTCCCGCCGCGGATCTGCTCGGGTGCGACGTAGTCCAAGGTGCCGAGGAAGTGACCGGCCGTCGTCACGCCGGTGGCGGAGGTGGTGCGCTTTGTGAGACCGAAGTCCGTGAGGTAGACGAGCCGGTGGCCGTTTGCCGGGTCGTCAGAGAGCAGTATGTTGCCGGGCTTGACGTCCCGGTGGACAAGGCCCGCCCCGTGCGCGGCGTCCAGGGCCGCGGCCGTGTGGGAAAGAATGCCCAGGGCCTCGGTCAGCGGGAGAGGGCCGCGTGCGTCAAGTTCTGCCTTGAGATCAGTGCCGTGCACAAAGCGCATGGCGATGTAGAGCAGTCCCGACCATTCCCCGGCAGCGTAGATCGGCAAGATGTTGGGGTGGTCCACCGAGGCGGCGAGCCGGGACTCACGGACAAACCGCTGACGGAACTTCTCGTTGGCTGCAAGTTCCGGGGCCAGGAGCTTGAGGGCGACGGGTCGGCCGAGCTGCACGTCCAGCGCCCGGTAAACGACTCCCATGCCGCCGCGGGCGACCAGGGACTG
>NZ_CAKKMM010001257.1:0-1495 GCF_918698205.1 Microbacterium sp. Bi128
GCGCAGGACCCTGCCGAAGATCCGGGCGGAATCCTGCAGAAAATGAGAGAAACCTTCGAATCGTGTAAATTTTGTGTCTCAACTCACAAAATGCAACGTTTCACCGAATGATCGTCTGGTTGAATCTAGGAATCAGCAAAGCGTGCCGCCCGACGAGTCAGTCGTTTCACTTCGGGCTGCGCTAGAACGCATCGAACAGAAAGTTCACAGATGGCAATGAACAAAAAGGCCTGGCACAGCGTCATCGCGCTGGCCGGGGTTTCCGCCTTTGCACTGACGGCCTGCACAGGGCCGACCGGGGGCGCTGGCGGGTCATCAGCCGCAGCTAGCGGTCCGATCGCCTACGGCACCACGGACAAGGTCACTGCCTTGGATCCGGCGGGCGCGTATGACAACGGTTCGTTCATGGTGATGAACCAGATCTACTCCTTCCTCCTCAACTCGAAGCCCGGCAGCGCAGATCCCGTGCCGGACCTGGCCGAGTCCGCGTCCTTCACCTCGCCGAACGAGTACACGGTCAAGCTCAAGCCGGGCCTCAAGTGGGCCAACGGCCACACGCTCGACTCCAAGGACGTCAAGTTCTCCTTCGACCGGCAGACCAAGATCAACGATCCTGCCGGTCCCGCAAGCCTGCTGACCAACATCGAAAGCATCACCGCCCCCGATGCCAACACCGTGGTCTTCAAGCTGAAGCAGGCGAACGACCAGACCTTCGCCCAGATCCTCAGCAGCCCCGCCGCGCCGATCGTAGACGATGAAGTCTTCCCGGCCGACAAACTGCTTGACGACGACTCGATCGTCAAGGCCAAGGCGTTCTACGGCCAGTACGTGATCGACACGTACAAAAAGAACGAGCTGGTCAGCTTCAAGGCATTCCCTGACTACCAGGGGGTCCTCGGCAAGCCGGCCAACGACGCCGCCACGATCAAGTACTACGCCGACCCCACCAACATGAAGCTGGACATCCAGCAGGGGAACATCGACGTCGCGAACCGCAGCCTGAGCGCCACCGACGTCGATGACCTCAAGAAGGACTCCAAGGTCAAGGTCAACGTTGGCCCCGGCGGCGAAATCCGCTACATCACGTTCAACTTCGACACGATGCCGTTCGGTGCCAAGGCTGCCGACGCCGATCCGGCCAAGGCGCTCGCCGTCCGCCAGGCCATCGCGAACCTCGTTGACCGCCAGTCCATCGCGGACCAGGTCTACAAGGGCACCTACCTGCCGCTGTACTCCAACGTTCCCAACGGCTTCCTGGGCGCCAACGAATCGTTCAAGGACGCCTACGGCGACGCCGGCAAGCCGAGCCTGGACAAGGCCAAGAAGGTCCTCGCCGACGCCGGTGTGACGACCCCCGTCTCGATGAACCTTCAGTACAACCCGGACCACTACGGCAAGTCCTCCGGCGATGAGTACGCCATGATCAAGGACCAGCTGGAGAAGTCCGGTTTGTTTAAGGTCAACCTGCAGTCCACGGAATGGGTCACCTACAGCA
>NZ_CAKKMM010001258.1:0-1494 GCF_918698205.1 Microbacterium sp. Bi128
CGCCCGGCATCGGCCCGTCGGTGTGGGGTTCGGACGGCAGCAAGTGGGATGCCATCGGCATGACCCACTCCATGCTGGACATCCGCGAGCTCGCCCTGACCGGCAAGCACGGCGCCGCCGTCAGCGATGAGGAAGCGGCCGTGACCGACGCTTCCCTGTGGCCGACCCTGCGCCAGGACGGCCAGACTGTCTTCCGCTGGGCCGTGTGGGAGATGGCCAAGGTGGCCCAGCAGGCCCTGGACGCAGCCGGCATCCGGTCCGAGGACCTCGCCGCGTTCATCCCGCACCAGGCCAACATGCGCATCATCGACGAGATGGCCAAGAAGCTGCAGCTGCCCGAGACCGTCAAGATCGCCCGCGACATCGCCGACGCCGGAAATACGTCGGCGGCGTCCATCCCCCTGGCCACCCACCGCCTGCTTGAGGAAAACCCCGAGCTCAGCGGCGGGCTGGCGCTGCAGATCGGCTTCGGAGCCGGTCTGGTCTTCGGCGCCCAGGTGGTCGTGCTTCCTTAGGCAGCCACCGCTTTTCCGAACTAAATACGTTCCACCCGTTTCACCCTTGCACCGCATGTCCTTCAATTTCAGGGCCCGCCCCGCATGCTGTGCTCGCAAGCATTCCCGCACCAAGCCGAACCCTCGGTTTGAATCATTTCCGCCCTTAGGCTGCCGGCATTCCACCGGCAGCCGAGGGCAACAACCAGAAAAGGAGCCATCAATGGCTAGCAACGAAGAAATCCTGGCCGGCCTGGCTGAAATCGTCAACGAAGAGACCGGCCTGGCCACGGAGGCTGTCGAAATGGACAAGTCCTTCACCGAGGATCTGGACATCGACTCCATCTCGATGATGACGATCGTGGTCAACGCCGAAGAGAAGTTCGGCGTCCGCATCCCGGACGAAGAGGTCAAGAACCTCAAGACCGTCGGCGACGCCGTCAGCTTCATCGCCAACGCCCAGGCCTAGTCTGGCTTCCGCCGGTATCGGCGGACCCCGGTGTCCGGTCCGGGCGCTGCAGCAGCGCCCGGCCCGGACCACCAGCACCACCACGAAATGCACCACCCGAAAGTTTTCCCCTCGCAGGCCCCGGCCATCCCGTTCGCGGTTCCGGATACGGCAGGCGCACCGACAGAGAGTGATCCCATGGCACGCAAAGTAGTCATTACCGGTCTGGGTGCCACCACACCCATCGGCGGCGATGTCCCCACGATGTGGAAGAACGCGCTCAAGGGCGTCTCCGGCGCGCACACGCTTGAGGACGACTGGGTGGCCAAGTATGAGCTGCCCGTCCACTTCGCTGCACGCGCCTCCACCCCTGCCCTGGACGTCCTGACCCGGGTCGAGGCCAAGCGCATGGACCCGTCCACCCAGTTCGCCGTGGTCGCATCCCGTGAGGCGTGGGCCGACTCCGGCATCACTGAAATCGACCACGACCGCCTGGCGGTGGCCTTCGCGACCGGCATCGGCGGCGTCTGGACCCTCCTGGATGCCTGGGAC
>NZ_CAKKMM010001259.1:0-1491 GCF_918698205.1 Microbacterium sp. Bi128
GGCTCGACAAGGCCGACGGCCCCCGGCGCGCAGGTGCCAAGCGCCGATAAGCCCTACTTCCGCCATCGTCTTGACTAAACTCCATGGGGTACAAAAAGCACTCAATGGAGAGGGACACCTGTGGCAAGCACAGTCGTGACCAAGAGCGGAACCGAAGAACGCGGTCTCGCACGGATAGCCCAACGCATGGCGGCATGGACGGAGCGGTGGTTCCCGGACGCCTACATCTTCGCCCTCGCCGGCGTCGTCATCATCGCGGTGGCCGCACTCGCCATCGGCGCCACGCCCCAGGCAATCGCCGACTCGTTCGGCAACGGCTTCTGGGACCTGACGGCCTTTACCCTGCAGATGGCCATGGTGGTCCTCACCGGCTACGTCGTGGCCACCTCCCCGCCCGTGGCGGGACTGATCAACAGGCTGGCGCTCGTGCCGTCAACGGCGCGGACCGCGGTGAGCTTCGTGGCCGTGCTCGCCATGTCCGTGTCCTTCCTCAACTGGGGGCTCAGCCTGATCTTCGGCGGGCTGCTGGCCCGCGCGATTGCCCGCCGCAAGGACCTGACGGTGGATTACCGTGCCTTGGGCGCGGCGGCGTTCATGGGCCTCGGCGCCGTCTGGGCACTGGGGCTGTCCTCCTCTGCCGCGCAGCTGCAGGCCACGGCCGCGTCGCTGCCGCCGGCGCTGCTGAAGATCACGGGCATCCTGGACTTCGGCACCACGATCTTTACCTGGCAGTCGCTGCTGACGCTGGCCATCCTGATGGCCCTGACCACCGTGATTGCGCACTTCTACGCGCCCCAGGGCGGCTCGATCCGCACCGCAGAGGACCTGGGCGTGGACCTGGACGACGAGCCGGCCGAGTCCGCGCCGCGTTCCCGGCCGGGCGAATGGCTCGAATACAGCCGGGTCCTGCCGATCCTGGCGGGCGTCCTCACGCTCGGCTGGCTCGTCTCGCAGTTCCTCACCAAGCCGTTCCTCAGCGTGGTCAGCAGCCTCAACGGCTACCTGCTGGTGTTCCTCATCCTGGGCCTGGTCCTGCACGGGACGCCGCGGAACTTCCTGCAGGCCGTAACGAAGGCCGTCCCGGCCACCGCGGGCATCCTCGTGCAGTTCCCGCTGTATGCGGCGATGGCGGCCATCCTGACCAAGGCCACGGGAACCGGCGGCATGAGCCTCTCCACCCACCTCGCGGCGTTCTTCTCGGACATCGGCAGCGGCGGCGGCTTCGCCGTCGTCATTGCCCTGTACACGGCTGTACTCGGCATCCTGGTCCCCTCCGGAGGCGGAAAATGGCTGGTGGAGGCGCCCTACGTGATGCAGTCGGCCACCGACGTGCAGATGAACCTCGGCTGGACCGTGCAGATCTACAACATCGCCGAGGCGCTGCCGAACCTGGTCAACCCGTTCTTCATGCTGCCGCTGCTCGCGGTACTGAGGCTGCGCGCCCGGGACCTGGTGGGCTTCACCTTCCTGCAGTTCGTCTTCCACCCTGTC
>NZ_CAKKMM010001260.1:0-1490 GCF_918698205.1 Microbacterium sp. Bi128
AACTGCGAATCGATGGCCAGCCCCTCGACGAGCCCTACATTTTCGAGGATTTGCCGTTTGAGGCTGGCAGCAACGACTGCCAGACTAGCCCCGGTTCGCTCAGGTGTCTTCCTGCGTTTACAGTCCCCGAGGGAGAGCTCGTGATGCTCGGGGACCACCGTTCGGTCTCGGTTGATTCGGCCATCGCCTGCCGGAGCCTGACTGTTGTGGCAGGCGACTGCATGAGGACAATTAAGTCCTCGGCCGTCGTCGGTCAGGTGGCGGCGAGATTCTGGCCCCTTGACCGCGCCGGCGGAGTGGGCTGACTTTTCGGGGTAACGAAAATCCCCTCGGAGCGGTCGCTCCAAGGGGATATCTTCAGTGCTAACGCGCCTCAGTGCTACCGAGCGGCCACCGGCTCGACGGATTGATACGAGGTGTAGTACCTGTACGAGCCCGCGCCTGTGGTGGGCACGCGGTTGAGAATGGTGCCCAAGACGTTGCCGTTCACCCGCCCCAGGTTGCCGAGGGACTTGCCAAGCTCTTCATCGGTGGTCTTTCCGGACCTGACAACAACGATTGCTCCGTCGGCAATGCGTGTGAGGACGGCGGCGTCTGTCACGGGGAGCAACGGCGGGGCGTCAACCAGCACAAGTGCGTCCTGTGCGAGGGTCCTGAGCAACGTCTTCATGGCCTGGGAGCCCAGCAGCTCACTGGGGTTCGGCGGGATCCGGCCGGACCCCAGCACCCGCAGGTTAGGCATCGCGCTCCATTCCTGCAGCACGTCTTCCAGCTCGGCGTGGCCGCTCAGGACGTCGGTTACACCCACGCCGGGGATCAGGTTGAATACGTCGACCAGGGTGGGGCGGCGTAGGTCGCCGTCGACCACTACAACGTTCTCACCGGCCGCGGCCATGGTGACCGCCAGATTGGCCGTCACCGTCGATTTACCCTCGGCCGGAACTGAACTCGTCACCACAATGATCCGCGGCGGATTGTCGACGTCGACGTACTGGAGATTTGTCCGGAGCTCCCTCAGGGCTTCGGTGATGGCATGCGAACCTTCGCCCGATGCGACCGGGCTGAATCCATCGTCCAGCACGGTGCTTTTCCCGTCCAAGCGGTGGTCCACCGGGAGCGTGCCCAGCACGGGCACACCGAACCGGCGTTCGATCGCAGTGGCACTGCGGAGCCTGCGGTCCAAACGGTGGCGAAGCATGGCGTAGAGGATGCCAAAAACCAGGCCGGCCAAGGCTCCGATGGCCAGGGCCAGCTTCACGTTGGGAGATGTTGGGGCGGTCGGCAGGAGGGCTTGGCCGAGGGGCACCACGCGGATGACCGGTACGGGGACGACGTTCGAGCCTTCCACCGCTTGGATACTTTCCAATTCCTTGACTTGCTCGGCAAGGCCCATGACCCAGGCATCCGCGACCCGTTGGGCCATCGCGGGGTCAGTGGACGTGGCCGTGACGGCAAGCTGGGCGCTTTCCTTCGGCACGGATACGGTGACG
>NZ_CAKKMM010001261.1:0-1486 GCF_918698205.1 Microbacterium sp. Bi128
GAACCCGCTCAAGACCGAATGGGGATTCGAAGGCGCCGTGGTCTCGGACTGGCACGCGGTGTACTCCACCGTGGACTCCGCCCTTTCGGCCACGGACCTCGCCATGCCGGGACCGGAGAAGCTGTGGGGCGACGGGCTCGTCGAAGCCATCTCCGCCGGTCTGGTCCCCGAGGCCGTGATTGACGAGAAAGTGCGCCGGCTCGTCACCCTGGGCCGCCGGGTGGAGGAGGGCCGCCGGAACGAACCCGCGGCACCCGAAGCCGGCGCCGCCGTGGCCCGGGAGGCCGCGGCGGCAGGATTCGTGCTGTTGGAAAATCCGGCCGGCGTCCTTCCCCTCTCGCCCGGGGACCTCACCTCCATCGCAGTGGTGGGACCGGCGGCGCTGGATCCCCGGACCCAGGGCGGCGGCAGCGCCTCGGTGTTCCCGGCCTACACGGTGGCGCCCGCCGCGGGGCTGCGCGCACGGGCCGGCGACGGCGTCCGGCTCACCACCGTCCAGGGTGCCTGGCTCTCCGAGGGCCTTCGCGAACCCCGGAATGCGGAATGCCACGCCCCAGGCCAGGGGGAGGGCAGCGTCCGGCTGACCTGGCGGGGGCCCGCCGGCACAGTTGCGGAGGAATACGGTCCCCGGACCACGCTCACCCGGGGCCCGGGCGCCATCCCCGCCGGCGCCACCGCCGTCGACATCGAAACGATCTTCACGCCGGACGTCTCCGGCACCTGGAAGCTGGGATTCAAGGGCATCGGCCGCGCCAGCCTGGAGGTCGACGGCGACGCCGTGGCGACCGCCGACTCGCGGGACCGCTACGCAGACGTTGAAGCCGTGCTGATCGGCGCGCCGGACGAATCAGCCGGCGTCGTCCTGACCGCCGGAACCCCGGTGCGACTGACCTTGCGCTACACCTGGCATCCGGAGGCCGCTCTGTTCCGCATAGGGCTGGCCATCGACGAACCCCGGGAATCGGCGGACCGCGAGATCGCCAAGGCGGCTGCCGCGGCCGGCGCCGCCGACGTCGCCGTCGTGATGGTCGGGACCTCCGGTGCCGTCGAAAGCGAAGGCTTTGACCGGACCTCCCTGGCGCTGCCGGGCCGGCAGGACGACCTCGTCCGCGCCGTCATCGAAGCGAACCAACGCACCGTGGTGGTGGTCAACGCCGGCGCCCCGGTGGAGATGCCCTGGCGGAACGACGCCGCGGCGGTGCTCCTGGTCTGGTTCCCGGGCATGGAAATCGGAAACGCCCTGGCCGATGTGCTGTTCGGCGACGCCGAGCCCGGCGGCCACCTGCCAACCACCTGGCCGGCCGCCCTGGCCGATGCCCCCGTCCGCGACACGCACCCCCGGAACGGCCAGCTCGAGTACACGGAACGGCTGGATGTCGGCTACCGCGGCTGGGCAAGACAAGCCGCGCAAACCACGCAGGCTGCCGCTCCGGCGTATTGGCTCGGCCACGGACTGGGCTACACCACCTTCGCCGTGGAGGGGTTC
>NZ_CAKKMM010001262.1:0-1483 GCF_918698205.1 Microbacterium sp. Bi128
GCGTACGCACTCACCACGCTCGGTGAGGATCTGCTCAAGACCGAAGGTGAGCAACCGTTCCATGAGCGGCTAGGGCAGCACATTCTCCTGAACCTCCACGGCCTGCAGGTCGTCGAAGCGGTCGATTCACTTCAGTCCCGTGGAGTCAAGGTCAAGGTCGAGACTGTCGCCCAAGAGCTCACCACCCTAGGCATCGAGTCAGGGGGTGACAGCGGCGAGAACATCAACCCGCTACGCCTCTGGCTGGAGCGCGCCGGAGTGTTCGTCGCTGGCAAGGGCCAGTGGACAATCGACTCCGCCGTCGTGAAGAAGCTTACGGGCGCCTCCACCGCCGAGATATCAGAGATCGTCGATCTCAACAAGCCTCAGCAAGCATTCCTGCGGGCGCTGGCCACCTACACCGACGAGGCATCACCGGTGGCTTCAAAGGTACGTTCGCTCGCGGAGGTGCAGAACCCCGGTATCAGGTTCGACACCAAGACCTTCGCTGAGCGCGTTGTTGGGCGTCTCGCCGCCGAAGGCTGGGTCAAGGCCGAGAAGGCTACGCGCGGCCGTGGTGCAAAGTCAGGTCGCGTCACACCCACGGAGAAGTTCCGGGAGATCATCAGCCGACCGCTCATGGACACGGTGTTGGAGCAGACTCACCTCCTCGACCCTGTGTCGCTCCGCCGTCCGCTCAGGGATCTACTCACGGTCGTCAACGATGAGAAGAACGAAACCAACCACGCACGCGGCCTCGCTCTAGAGGGCGTGTGCATCCAGATCATACGAATGCTCGGTGCGCGCTTCCTCGGCTGGCGTCTCCGCGGCGACCAGACCGCTGGCGCCGAGGTCGATTTGGTGGCCGAGACGTCCAACGACCCCTATCTGCTGATCCAACTGCAGAGTAAGGCGTCGGCAATCAATGGCCGCGAGATTATTGATCGGGAGGTCGGCGTAGCTCAGTCGCTCAAGAGCAACGTCATCCTCTTCGTTTCCGCGAAGAATGTCGGTGGAGCCGTACATGCAAGAAACAAGCCTGGCGGTTTTGTTCCTGGATGGGACTGACCTCAGCGGCGGGGCTGCTGCAGTCGCAGCAGGCATTGCGCGCGAATGGGACCACGTGCGCCTCATCAAGGCTAAGCGTGGGCAGGAACGGACACGGGCAATGATCGAGTAGACGTCCAGCGCTGCCTAGACGGAGAGAACTGCTTACCGTCTTTTGGCAAATTTTCTCACCTGGCCGTTCGGAACGTTGCCCGAGACGGTAGTCGAGGCACTCAGCGACGTACCCCTATGTTGTGCCCGGCACTTCGCAGGTCTTGAAAGCTGAACGGCTTAGACCCCAAAAATCCCGACTCGGCATAAAACCCCAGACGATGCGGGTGTGGTGTTCCAATTTCTAGGAAGTGAGAACTGTAACGACTAGATGCAGCGGATATTGCCAGTTCTAGACCTCGGCCGCCGGGCCCCGACCTAAAGAACATGCGTAGACGGATAATGA
>NZ_CAKKMM010001263.1:0-1483 GCF_918698205.1 Microbacterium sp. Bi128
ACCACCAGCTTCAAGTTCACCGGTACGTCGCTGCTAAGCGCCCTGAGGGCGAGCAGGTGGGCGAGGATGTTTCCCTTGCAATCGGCGGCGCCCCGGCCGTACCAGCGGCCGTCCACTTCAGTGAGCTCGAAGGGCGGGGTCCGCCATGCCGAGTCATCGAGGGGTGGCTGGACGTCGTAGTGCGCGTAGAGGAGCACGGTGGGCGCGTCCGGATCGGGTCCGGGCCTGGAGCCCACCACCGCGTCGGAGCCGTCCGGGGTCCGTTCGAGGTGCACATCCGTAAATCCGAGTCCGGCGAACTTGTCCAGCACCCACTGGGCAGCCTTGGCACACTCCTCGACGGGAAACTGCCGCGCATCCGCCACCGACCGGATGGCCACAAACTCGGCGAGCTCCTCCCGTGCCGGACCCATCAGATCGGTGATGCGGGCGCGCAGGTCCACGGCTCACGCACCACCCGTGTGGTACGTCTTGAGGTCGTTGATGAACTCCTGGAACTCAGCGAGCTGGTCCGGGCAATAGACCTTGATAATCGCGAGCTCGCCGACGGCGATCCGGGCGTTCCCGATCACCGGCCTGTATCCCGGCCCGGTTGCCCCGTTCGCCAGCTGGCTCAAGAAGGTGGCCCGGCTCAACGCGGTGTTCGGGTTCGCGCAAACGGCACCGCCGTCGTCACCGAGCACCCGAGCTATCTGCTCGCGCGAGGGTGCCGTCCCGCCGGCTGATTCGATCGCCGCGATCAGCTGGTCGGCCTTCGCCAGGGACTGTTGCGTCTCCCTCGCCGACCGGAAATTCAGCAGTGCGACGACGGCGAACACCACCAGCAGGATCAGCGCAATCAGCGGCCACGTCCACGGGCTGCGTCCGCGGCGCTTCGGCTCCTCCTCCGGCTCGTCGTAGTCTTCTTCCTCCTCCTCCTGCACCCAGCTTCGCTCGGCCGCCAGGGCATCGGCGCGGTTGAGAGCGTTGCGGGCGCCGTAGCCGCTGGCTGCGGCAGCGCCGGCTGCCAGGCCTGCGGCCGCACCTGCACCGGCGGCGCCCACGACGGGCAGCGCGGACGTCGCCGACGTCGACTTGTCCTCCGCGGCGCTGGAGCCAATGACGCTGGTGGCCGCTGTGGGGACGTCGACGGGGGCCGTGATGGGCCCGGTGGCTGCCTCGAAAAGCAGCATGCCCGGTACGGCTGCGTGTGCGGCGGCGATATCACCGTTGCGGATGGCCTCGGCCGCCTCGGACAGCTTGATGGCGTCGGCCGGGCGGTTCTTCGGATCCTTGGCCAGCATGGACATCAGCAGGGCGCGGACGGGCCTGGGCAGTGTGTCCGGCAGCGGCGGAGGCGCATCGTTGACCTGGGCCAGCGCGATGGCGATCTGGGATTCCCCGGAGAACGGCCGGTGGCCCGTGAGGCACTCGTAGCCGATGACGCCGAGGGAGTAGATGTCCGAGGCTCCGGTGGCGGTCTGCCCCGTGGCCTGTTCGGGTG
>NZ_CAKKMM010001264.1:0-1480 GCF_918698205.1 Microbacterium sp. Bi128
CCCAATCAGCGGCGGCCATCATTTTCTTGCCCGCGGGTTGCACCCGCGTCAATTCCACCGGGTGCGATCCCGTACCGACGAGAACCCGTTTTCCGTCCAATGCCAGCTGTCCGGGCCGGAGCGCCGCCGAGTCCGCTGCCGGCAGCACTGGCTCCAGTTTGATCCGCTGGCCCTCCAGCAGGGTCCAGGCGCCCGGCTCCGGCGTGACGCCGCGGGCACGGCGGCCGATCGCCAGGGCGGGCTGCTGCCAGTCGAGCCGGCCGTCTTCGAGACTGAGTTTCGGTGCCAGGCTGACGTCGCCCTGCTGCGGGAGCGCGACGGCCTTGCCGGCGTCGATGGCGGACAGCGTTTGGGCCAGCAGGACCGCGCCGCTGTGGGAGAGGCGTTCGAGCAGGGCCCCGGCGGTGTCGGCGGGGTGCACGGTCTCGGTGAGGGTCCCGAAGACCGGACCGGTGTCCAGCCCCTCCTCCAGGCGGAAGGTGACGGCACCCGTGACGTCGTCGCCGGCGATGACGGCGCGCTGCACGGGAGCTGCGCCGCGCCAGGCCGGCAGCAGGGAGAAGTGCAGGTTCACCCAGCCGTGGCGGGGGACAGCGAGAGCCGCAGGGGGAATCAGCCCGCCATAGGCCACGATCGCCGCGACGTCCGGTGCTGCGGCGGCAATGCGGGCGGTGACCCCGGCATCGACTTTGGCGGCGTGGATGATCTCAATGCCGAGCTCGGCGGCCCTGGCGGCCACGGGCGACGGCGTCAGGACGCGTTTGCGTCCCAGCGGTGCGTCCGGGCGGGTGAGGACAGCGACGACGTCGAACCCGGCGGCAACAAGGGCGTCGAGCGACGGCACCGCGACAGCGGGGGTCCCGGCGAAGAGAACCCTCACGGGGTGATTCCGAAGCTGGACCCGCCAAAGCTCGTCCCGACGCTCTTCGCGCGCTTGGTGGTTGTCTGTTCCGTGATGGCGTCGTAGTTGGCATTGCGGATGGCGCGCAGGGCGGCCTTACGGTCTTCGCCCTCGAGCCGGTCGGTGTAGAGAATGCCGTCCAGGTGGTCGGTCTCGTGCTGGAAGCAGCGCGCCAGCATGTCTTCGCCCTCCACGGTGACGGGGTTGCCGTGCAGGTCCACGCCGGTCACCCGGGTTTGGCGGTACCGGCGGACGGGGAAGCCCAGGCCCGGGATGGACAGGCATCCCTCGACCTGGTCCGGCTGGAAGTCCTCGCTGTTTTCCAGCACGGGGTTGACGATGTGACCCTCGACGCCGCCGATCCGGTAGGTGAAGACGCGCAGGCTCACACCGACCTGGGGCGCGGCCAGGCCGGCGCCCTCGACATCCTCCATGGTTTCGGTCATGTCGGCGACGAGCTTTGCCAGTTCAGGCCCGAATTCCGTCACGGGATCGGCGACTGTGCGCAGCACAGGATCTCCGATGATGCGGATATTCAAAATGGCCATGTGCAGTCTGTCCTCACGGTGGGCGGCTAGG
>NZ_CAKKMM010001265.1:0-1477 GCF_918698205.1 Microbacterium sp. Bi128
CATTCGGGATGGACCCCTCCACCACCAGCACAAACGGCTCCAGCTCGCCGCGGTCCGCCTTGCGGAACCACTCGAGGAAGTCGTCGGCGCCTTGCTGCGGGCCGCATTCGAAGTCGATCAGCGGCCAGTGCATGGCAATCTTGGGTAGTCCGGGAAGCGCCCCAAGGGCTATCTCCTCGACGCTTGGCTGGGTTGCCGCCGTCAGGGCCACGGAGTCACCGTCGCAACTGAGTCCGGCATTGATCCACAGGACGTGGATCAAGGTTTCTTCCGCTTTCAATGCAGTAGCTGTAGGCATCGTTGCCTCCTTCGGAGCCCGCCCTGTGGCCGCGGCTCGAATGTTGCGTTAACGGTCAAACGCGTAGTCCGCCAGAGCGCGGCGCACTCCCGGCGGCAGCCGCCGCCGGGTGGGGATTCTTCCGGATCCACTCCAGCCAGCCGTCCATGCCGTCGCCGGTGGTAGCTGACAGGGTCAGGACGTCGACGCCGGGATTCAGCAGGCGCGCCTGGCGCACGCAACGCTCGACGTCGAACTCCACATAGGGGAGCAGGTCTGCTTTGTTGATGATCACCAGGTCGGCGGCCAGGAACATGTGGGGGTATTTCTGCGGTTTGTCATCGCCCTCCGTAACTGAGATCACGACGACCCGGGCCGATTCGCCGAGGTCGAACAATGCGGGGCACACCAGGTTGCCCACGTTTTCGATGAAGAGTGTCGATCCGGGGACCGGATCCAGCGCGCCCAGCGCCCGCTGCAGCATCCCGGCATCCAGATGGCAGCCTGCCCCGGTGTTGATTTGGATCACCGGCCGCCCGGTGGAGCGGATCCGGTCGGCGTCCAGCGAGGTCTCCTGGTCCCCTTCGATCACACCAATGTCCAGCTCACCGGCAAGTTCCCTGATGGTCCGGACCAGGAGCGTGGTCTTGCCGGCCCCTGGGGAACTCATGACATTGAAGGCCTGGATGCCGCGTCCTTCCAGCCAGCCCCGGTTCCGTGCGGCCAGGTGGTCGTTCTTGGCGAGCAGGTTCTCCTCCAGGGAGATGAGGGTCCGTCCCTCCGCCGCGGGACTGTGCCCGGCGTCGGCTGTCCCGGGGAATTGGGGATGCTGATGGCCGTGATCGTGCGGATGCCCGTGCTCGTGATCGTGGGCGTGCTGATGGCTGTGATCGTGCTCGTGATCGTGCGGATGATCGTGATCGTGGGGATGGCCGTGATCGTGCGGGGCCGCAGCAGCGGGCAAGATGTCGTGCACAGTGCCGTCGAGGTCCGAAACTCTGGTGCCGGCGTCGTCGCCGCATCCGCACGTCGCACACATGTCTACGCAACCTCCACCGAGGTGACCAGGAGCTCCCGGCCACTGACGACTTCGACATCGGCACTGCCACAGGGGCAGAGCAGAAACATGTCCTCAAGGACGAACTCGTCGCGGCAGCTGCGGCATCTGGCCCGGCCCTCGGATTCATCGATCGTCAGGGT
>NZ_CAKKMM010001266.1:0-1477 GCF_918698205.1 Microbacterium sp. Bi128
GAACGGAGGTCGATCACCTCGACGCTGTGGCCGTCCTCGGCGGCGGCCTCGGCCGCTGCGAGGGCCACGGGCACCAGCGGGCCGTAGACGACGACGGTCGCGTCGGTGCCCTCGCGGAGCACATGCGCCTTGAAAGGGTCAGCGGACGCGCCCGGAGTCTCGGTGTCGACCTCGCCCTTGAGCCAGTAGCGGCGCTTGGGCTCGAAGACGATCACGGGATCCTGGCAGTCGACGGCCTGCTGGATCATCCAGTAGGCATCGTGCGGATTGGAGGGGGTGATGATGCGCAGCCCGGCCGTGTGGGCGAACAGTGCCTCCGGCGATTCGGAGTGGTGTTCAATGGAGCCGATGCCGCCGCCGTACGGGATCCGGATGACGACGGGAACGGTCAGGTTGCCGTTGCTGCGCGAGTGCATCTTGGCCAGCTGGGTGGTGATCTGGTTGAACCCCGGGAACACGAAACCGTCGAACTGGATCTCGCAGACCGGCTGGTAGCCGCGCAGGGAGAGGCCGATCGCGGTGCCGATAATGCCGGATTCGGCCAGCGGGGTTTCCACCACGCGGTCGGCGCCGAATTCGGCGATCAGCCCGTCGGTGACCCGGTAGACGCCGCCAAGGGCCCCGATGTCCTCGCCCATCAGCAGCGAGCGGGGGTTGTTGTTCAACGTGGCCCGCAGGCCCTCATTGATGGCTTTCGCAATGGTCATGGTGGTCATCAGCGGGCCGCCCTGTCTGTCTCGGCTCTGCGTGCCTCATCGGCGGACGCCTCATCGGCGAACCCTGCGCTGTATTCCTCGAACCAGGCCAGTTCCTCGGCCACCAGCGGGTGGGCCTCCACATAGGTGTTGGCGAAGGCGGTCCGGATGTCCGGGGTTTCGAGGTCGTGGGTGGTCTTGCGGACATAGGCGGCGAGCTCGTCGCCGTCGGCCTTGACCTGCTCGAAGAAGCTGTCATCCGCGAGGCCCTGGGCCCGGAGATACTTCTCCAGCCGCGCCAGCGGGTCCTTGGCACGCCAGAGGCCTTCTTCGGCGGATGCGCGGTATTTGGTGGGGTCATCGGCCGTGGTGTGCGCCCCGACCCGGTAGGTGAACGCCTCGATCAGTACGGGACCATGGCCCTCGCGGGCCCGCTCCAGCGCCCATTCCGTGACGGCGTGGACGGCGATCACGTCATTGCCGTCCACCCTGATGCCGGGGAAGCCGTAGCCTTTGGCGCGGTTGGCGAGCGGGATGCGGGTCTGCACGGAGCTTGGCACGGAGATGGCCCAGTGGTTGTTCTGGCAGAAGAAGACCACGGGCGCCTGATAGGAAGCGGCGAACACCATGGATTCATGGACGTCCCCTTCGGAGCTGGCGCCGTCGCCGAAGTAGACCATGACGGCGGCGTTCGGCTCCACGGCCTGTCCCGCCTCACTGCTGGCGACGGCGTTAGCGGCCGCCAGTTTCTGGTCCCGCTGGATGCCCATGGCGTACCCGAC
>NZ_CAKKMM010001267.1:0-1474 GCF_918698205.1 Microbacterium sp. Bi128
GGTGCCCAATTTCGTGGTGGCACCATCCGTGGTCCCGGGCACCGTTATCCAGGGCAACTACAGTCACTACTCGCTGCTCCGGACCACCGAAGAAATGCTGGCCATCAGCCTGAAGTTGCAAAACGCCGGCACGGCCCTGAGTTTCCGGTCGCCGCTGCGCATCTAGGCGCTGCGGGGGATTCCCAGCAGAGTCTCGGAAAGCTCCCGGCTCCGGCGGAACGAACTCTCAGTTGCACTCGTTAGAATTCGACGGGGCTGGATTCCAAAAGACCAGCCCATCGCTTCGTTCTAAGGACACCTCAATGCCCGAGCGCACTATCGTCATCACCGGAGCCAGCGACGGCATCGGCGCGTCCGCCGCGCGGACCTTCGCCCGGCAGGGGGAACGTGTGGTCGTCGTCGGGCGTTCTGCGCAAAAGACCGAGGCGATCGCGAACGAAATCGGCGCGGAATTCTTTGTCAGCGACTTCGCCGACCTTGCCCAGGTGCGGACCCTGGCCACGCAGCTGAAGGAAAAGTACCCGCGGATCGACGTCCTGGCCAACAACGCCGGCGGCATCATGGGTCCCCGTGAGCTCAGCGTGGACGGCCACGAGAAAACCTTCCAGGTTAACCACCTGGCCCCGTTCCTGCTCACCACCGAGCTGATCGAGGTGCTGACCGCCAGCCAGGCCACCGTCATCAACACCTCGAGCGTCGCGAATTCGCTCTTCGCCAAGTTCGACATCGACGACCTCGACGCGATCAAGAGCTACTCCACCAACCGCGCCTACGGCAACGCCAAGCTCGCCAACATCCTCTTCACCGCCGAACTGCACAACCGCTACAACACAGAGGGAATCTCGACGGCGGCGTTCCACCCCGGCGGCGTGGCCACCAACTTCGCTGCCGACTCCACAAGCCCCATGCGCCTGGCCTATAAGTCGTTCCTTAAGCGCTTCATGCTGACCCCTGACCAGGGCGCGGATACCCTTGTGTGGCTCGCCAACGCCACCCCGGGCCACGACTGGATCTCCGGCGCCTACTACGCCAAACGGACGCTCTCGAAGGCCAACAAGCAGGCCTACGACGCGGGCCTGGCCAAGGCCCTGTGGCAGCGCAGCGAGGCGATGGTGGCCCAGGACCTCGACAAGCTGGACCAGGGCTCGGATCACGGCGCCTGAGCCTGACCGGAAACAGCGAATTCGTGGGTTAGCATTTTCCTGCCCCTCGCCGATCCGCGGCCGAGGGCTTCTACCTGGGGGAGTGCTCTTAAACGTGCGCCTGAAGAAATTGCTTATCGCGTCCTTGGCGGGTACCGCCGTCGTCCTGAGCGCCACGGCCGTGCCGGCAACCGCCGCGCCGGCGCCGAAGTCGTACAAGAACTGCACGGAGCTCAACAAGGTGTACCCGCACGGCGTCGGCCGCAAGGGTGCGCGCGACAAGACGACCGGAAAACCGGTCACCAGGTTCCGCGTCGACAACACCCTGTACA
>NZ_CAKKMM010001268.1:0-1471 GCF_918698205.1 Microbacterium sp. Bi128
TGCGATGCCATCCTGCATCCCGCCCGCCTGACCGCCGGCACAGGGTGATCCGTTGCCTGGCCAATGCCAGTGCTTTGGTATCAAAGTAGACGGCGTCCAGCAATTCGTTGACGGGCTGCCCGGCGCGATCTACCCCTGGGATTGATGCCAGTGGCGGGAGGGCGTCGGATTCCGAAGGGCTGTACTTGCGTTCCACCTCGATCGCGTCGGCGGCCATGCTTCATTTTAGGAACTCCCGCACGCGCCGGGCTTGTGCCCAAAGGCCCCTATCGGAGGAGATTGTCACGGGAACCGGGCGCTGGGGACGGGCGGCCGCCCAGTTCAGGGCGGCGGCCCTCCGTAAGGCACACAGACGCGCGGTATGAGGCTGGAAAAATGACTTGCCCGGGCATGCGGCGGCGAGTAACTTTCGGAGCAGTGGGCCGGCGGACCGCTGGCCCCCTGCGAGAGGACCGCCATGCCAACCATAATCGGCCACCACGATGTCAAGGACAAGGATCATTGGCTTGCCTCGCCGAAGCGCGAAGAGGTGTTCGGCCCACTGGGGATCACCAACATTCGTACGTTCGTCAACCCCGAGAACCCGACGCAAGTCGCAGTGATGATGGATGTCCCTGACGTGG
This sequence comes from Microbacterium sp. Bi128, assembly GCF_918698205.1. Lineage (NCBI taxonomy): Bacteria > Bacillati > Actinomycetota > Actinomycetes > Micrococcales > Microbacteriaceae > Microbacterium > Microbacterium sp. Bi128. Next base: position 624 of record NZ_CAKKMM010001268.1, read on the forward strand.
ATGCCCTCATGGCCGCGATGCAAAATGACGTAATGGGCGAGGCGATGGCCTACGACGGCGTACTGCCCGAGACCCTGGTCTTCCTCGTCGAGGCCAAGCCCTAGCTTCACCCGGGCGGACACCGCCGGCGGTGCAGGCGGATGTGGCGAAGCTCCGGTCAAATAGCGGTTGACCGGAGCTTCGGGTCCATTATGGGCAGTGGTTCCTGTGTATTGGCCGGGAATAGGCTGACCGCTAGTGGTTCAGCAATTCACCCATGAGCGGCGCATTGCGGACATCATCGGTCAGGGGGCTCAGCCCCCACACGTCCTCGATGGTGTGCAGCAAGGAATAGTGCGAGTAGGCGGCATTGGATGTGAAGTGCTTCCGCGCTGCCGGGCCGGCAAAAACCGTAGCCACCCGGTTGTCGTCTTTGCTGCCTTCATCCCACGTGATCACCAGCAGGGAGTTCTGCGTCGTGAAGGCCGGGGATCCCAGGATCCTGGGCACTTCGCGGGCGAGCCAGTCGTCTCCGGTGCCGATGGAGCAGTCGTGGGTGTCGTTGCACATGTCCGGGCTGATGAAAGAGTAGTCCGGCAGGGTCGACGGCGACCGCAGGTCCTGCCCCAGCCGGTCATACGGAACAACATGGTCCGAGCAGGAGGCCACGTCGTCCGTCACGGCAGGGTAATACATGAACGGATTATGCTTCACCGCATACCGGCGGGAGTCATGCGCGGCGCAGGGCGCGGGCATGCCCTCGGCGTACATTTTCCAGGTCCGTCCGGATTGGGTGATCTCATCGGCGATCGAGCGCACATCGGCGGTGCACGAGTCCGGCTTGCAGTCGCTGGTGATCCCCGCGCTGG
>NZ_CAKKMM010001269.1:0-1471 GCF_918698205.1 Microbacterium sp. Bi128
GCCCATTCGACGTCGGGCGGTGCGACACCGAGCTCTTCGCGGAACTCCCGCTCCGCGGCATCCCGGGGTTGCTCGGACGCGGGGTCGAACTCGCCCTTCGGGATCGACCAGGCGCCGGCGTCCTTGCGGGCCCAGAACGGCCCGCCCATGTGAGCGACGAACACCTCGAGCGCGGGACGCCGCCGATACAGCAGCAGCCCCGCGCTCCACGTGGTCATCAGACGCCCGCCGGAACCCGCGCGGCCTCGTCGGCGATCACGTCGGCGCGTTTGCGGAACGTGCGCGCCGTGACGCGATCGAGGGCGATCTGCGTACGCATCTTCTCGGCCTTCTCGTACAGCGACGGTCCGCCGAAGCCCGTGAGCACCTTCACCAGCACCGGCAGCAGCTCGATCATGAAGAACAGGGCGGCGATGAGCCAGTGCGCCCAGCGCAGGGTGGGCTCGCGCTCGGAGAGCCTCTCGAGCGCGGAGATCTGGCTGAGCAGACCCACCGCACCGGCGTTGCCGTCGGCCACCGACGAGGCGCGATCGTTGTAGGCCGCGAGTGCCGACTCGTACTGCGCGCGGGCGGCGGGCAGCTGATCCTGCGCCTGCTGCTTGTTCTGGTCGGCCGAGGCGGCCGCAGCGTCGGCACCGGCGGAATTCGCCGTGGCGAGCGCCGTCTGGGCCTGCTGCAGCTGCGTCGACAGCGCGTCGTACGCCGACTGCGCCTGGGCGAGCTGCGCCTGCGCGGCGTCGGAGCTCGCCCCGTCGCCCGCGACACCCGTGCAGCCGGGGACCTCGCCGGCGCCCTGACCGGTCAGCTCGCACTGATACACCGCGCGCGCCTGGTCGATGACGGTCTGCTGCGCGGCCAGCTGCTGCGTGAGCTGGTCGACGGTCTGCTGCGCCGCGGCGGCTTCGGCCGAGGTCGACGAGGTGCCGGCGACGATGCCCGTCGCGGCCTGGTTCTCGAGCGCCGACACCTGTGCGCTCGCGGCGTCGAGGGCCTGCTTCTCGGGGCCGCTCGTCACGGCATCCTGGTCGGTCAGCGCCTGGGTGACGTTGGTGGAGTTGACCTCGCGGTTGATGTCGTTCTGGAACACCTGCAGCACGAGCGGCTCGGCGACGACGATGCCGATGAGCGCGGCCATGATCACGCGCGGGAACGCCAGCCCGAGCAGCCGGAACACATTCGTCGTCGACCGCATGGTCGAGGTGAGGAAGCGGTCGAGGTTGAAGATGATCAAGCCCCACACCAGCGCCAGGGGGATGGCGAGCAGGATGCTCACGCGGACACCGGTCAGCAAGGCGAACATCATCGACAGGGCCGAGACCAGGGCCGTTCCCAGCAGAACGAGGAACATCTGCACGAAGCGAGGAACCTCTTCGGGCACCTCGTTCAGGACGTCGTTGTCGGCGCCGCCGAGGACGGCCATACGGCGCACGAGCGACAGGCTCGGGCGGCGCGGGTCGGCACGGCGCAGACG
>NZ_CAKKMM010001270.1:0-1469 GCF_918698205.1 Microbacterium sp. Bi128
GTTCTGGCCCGCGCCGGCCTGCAGGACCTGGCCGATGATCACGCTGTCCACCTGGTCGGCCTTGACGCCGCTGGCGGCCAGGGCCGCGCGGGTGGCGTGGGTGCCGAGCTCGACGGCGGTGAAGCTGGCCAGCTGCCCGTTCAGGCGCCCCTGGTGGGTGCGGGCTGCGGCGAGAATGACAACATCGTTGTTGTCTGCAGGATTGCTCATGGTGTTTTCTTCCGATCTTCTTTCGACTTATGTCTACGTTATCGTGAGCCCCGTCACCTATCCATTCGGCAGGGCGGACACCGTCGCCGCGAGGAGTCGGGGAAATTCCGCCAAACTTCGTGCTTGCAATCCCGCCGGAAGTGGGGTAGACAAGTAGGTTGCTTTGCCGTATCGTAGATATTTGCGTCTTCCCTGTTTACCTTCAGCCTTCATATAGCGGTGGGCTTAGCCTGACAGCTGTTCCATCAATGTGCCGTCTACCACGTGCACCAGCTATGGACAGCGCGGGTCCCGGGTCATATAGCGGAACCGGACTGGTAGCGCTGCGGAGTCATTCTGCAGAGTGCATAACGGGGGAGATCTGACAACGCCTGAAGGTCTGTGGAAGGATCCCTCTTGGTCGCCTCGAGCACCTCTAATGTAAACAACGCTACCGCTATCAATGCCGACAGCACCGACGGTGCAACCCGCCGGCTCTCATTCGCAAAGATTCACGAACCCCTTGATGTTCCGAATCTGCTCGCCCTGCAAACCGACAGCTTTGACTGGCTGGTCGGGAACGAACGCTGGCAGGCGCGCGTTGCGAAGGCCGTCGAAGAAGGCGACCTCAGCGTCGCCACCTCCTCGGGTCTGTCCGACATCTTCGAAGAGATCTCCCCGATCGAAGACTTCCAGGGCACCATGTCCCTGAGCTTCTCCGAGCCGGAGTTCGCTGACCCCAAATACACCATGGCTGAGTGCAAGGACCGGGACGCAACGTACTCGGCTCCGCTGTACGTCAAGGCCGAGTTCATGAACAACAACACGGGCGAAATCAAGCAGCAGACCGTGTTCATGGGTGACTTCCCGCTGATGACCGAGAAGGGCACCTTCGTCGTCAACGGCACCGAGCGTGTCGTCGTCTCCCAGCTGGTCCGCTCGCCGGGCGCCTACTTTGAGCGCACCGCCGACAAGACCAGCGACAAGGACATCTTCACCGCGAAGATCATCCCCTCCCGCGGCGCCTGGTTCGAGCTCGAAATCGACAAGCGCGACCAGGTCGGCGTCCGTCTTGACCGCAAGCGCAAGCAGTCCGTCACCGTGCTGCTGAAGGCCCTCGGCTGGACCGAAGACCAGATCCTCGAGGAATTCGGCCAGTACGACTCCATGCGCGCCACGCTGGAGAAGGACGCCACCGAGACCCGCGAAGACGCGTTGCTGGACATCTACCGGAAGCTGCGACCGGGCGAGCCGCCCACGGTTGAGGCTGCCCAGTCCCT
>NZ_CAKKMM010001271.1:0-1468 GCF_918698205.1 Microbacterium sp. Bi128
GCCCAGGTCCTCATCGACCAGGCCAACAAAATGCGCGCAAAGGCCACCAAGGCCGTCGCCGCCCAGAACATGGCCAAGCGTGCCGAGCGCCTGCTCGGCGGCCTCGAAGCCGTCCGCGCGACCGACCGCGTGGCAGCACTGCGCTTTCCGGATCCGTCACCCTGCGGCAAGACCCCGCTCACCGCGGACGGCCTCAGCAAGTCCTACGGCTCGCTGGAGATCTTCACCGACGTCGACCTTGCCATTGACCGCGGGTCCAAGGTGGTCATCCTGGGCCTCAACGGCGCCGGCAAGACCACGCTGCTGCGGATGCTGGCCGGCGTCGACAAGCCGGACACCGGCGAAGTCGTTGCAGGCCACGGCCTGAAGGTGGGCTACTACGCGCAGGAGCACGAGACGCTCGACGTGGACCGCACCGTCCTGCAGAACATGCGCTCCTCCGCCCCGGACATGAACGACGCGGAAGTCCGCAACATCCTGGGCTCATTCCTGTTCTCCGGCGACGACGTCGACAAGCCCGCCGGTGTGCTCTCCGGCGGCGAGAAGACCCGGCTGGCGCTGGCCACCATCGTGGCCTCGAGCGCGAACGTGCTGCTCCTCGACGAGCCCACCAACAACCTGGACCCCGCCAGCCGCGCCGAAATCCTCGGGGCCCTGAGCAACTACACCGGCGCCGTCGTCCTGGTCAGCCACGATGAGGGAGCCGTCGAGGCGCTCAACCCGGAGCGTGTCGTCCTGCTTCCCGACGGCATCGAGGACCACTGGAACGAAGACTACCTGGACCTCATCACGCTGGCGTAAGTCACCCAACCGACCCGCAGCCGGGGCCGTTCCCGGCACTGAAAACGGCCCCAGCAGCGAGGCAGCCGGGTGGCCCCAGCAGCGAGGCAGCCGGGTCAGCGGACCGGCATCTCTTCCGCGCCCGTGATCCGGTGCAGGTCCGCGTAGCTGATCGAGAACATCGAGTTGTGGTCCCCTGCGCCCGCCCAGAGCACGCGGTGGGCCGACAACGACTCATCCAGCAGAGTCCGGATCTTCTCCGGGTGGCCTACCGGGGCGACGCCGCCCACCTCCTGGCCGGTGTGGGCCAGGACGAACTCGGGGGAGGCACGGCGGATCTTGCCCGTGCCCAGCCGGTCCGCGACCTTGCGGACGTCCACCTTGGCCGCGCCGCTGGCCAGGATGAGCAGCGGGGTGCCCTCGAGCTCGAACACCAGGCTGTTGGTGATCGCCGCGACATCGCAGCCCAGCGCAGCGGCGGCCGCTGCCGCCGTCGGCACCTTCGCGTCGAACACCGTCACGGTGTCCTGGGCGCCCAGGGCAGTGAGGGCACGCTTGACGTTGGCCACCGGGCCGGGAAAGGCGTCAGGGCTCATCGCTCAGAACCCCTGGGCGTCGAGGATGGCGTCTTCCTCTTCTTCCGCCGTCGCGTTCTTGCGCTTCCGCGGAGCAGGACGACGGCGGGCCA
>NZ_CAKKMM010001272.1:0-1468 GCF_918698205.1 Microbacterium sp. Bi128
GCCGTAGGACATGGCAGTAGTGCCCTTGAAATACCCCGGACGATCGTAGATGGAGCGTGCCGGCTGGGCCTTGGCGACAATGCGGTGGAAGTTCTGGGTGTGCTGCTCGAAGGTCAGCCCGTCGCGGATGACCGGGGCGTCGACCGCCGCGCGCCACGAGACCTCGTCGATGCCGTACGAAGCGTCGTCTGCTGCGGCAAGCGCCTCGTGGGCGGAGTCCAGGAAGATGGAGCCTCCGCCGATTCCCGCTGCCAGGCTTCCGGGAAGCACCGCCAGGGCAAGTGCCCGGGCGCGATCCGGCTCGGCGCCCTTGCGTTGCAGCGTCAGGGCATAGGCGCGGGCAAGGTCAATAACCCGGCCCTGCTCCGGCTGGGCCGCGACGAGTCGAATCTGTTCGCCGTCGGGCGTTGCCACTGCTATACGTCCCAGTTTCATGGTTGCTCCTCAAAGTCTCTCATACGATACGTACAGTATCGCATCGGGTTTACGGAGTTGCAATAGACAACTTCGTGCGGGTGAAGCTCAGTTACCGATAGTGCCGGAAAGGGTGGCCCTCAGGAGTGGTTCGCCGTCGCAGAGCTCCTCCAGACCAATGTCCGGCGGGAGCATGCCCAGGCTTCGGCGAATCTCGGTCAGCAACTCCAGTCCGCAGCGATCCACCGTGAGCGTAAGGGCGCGCGTGCCCCAGGCCGCCGCGGCCGCCGCTTGGTAACCGCGGCGTTCAAGCAACTCGGCAATGGCCTGTCCGGCCTCTCCCCCGCACACCAGTGCGCGCAGGTAGCCTTCCAGTTCCTCGGATTCGAGAAGCTCGGCGCGGACCACCAGACCTTGGCCAGGCAATTCCGGCAGCAGGGCATTGACATCCACCACGCGCCGCATCCCGGCCTGTTCGGCCAGTTTGTCGAACGGTGGCCCGAGCAGGGCCGCGTCGACTTGGCCGCCGAGCAGCGCGTCCAGTCGTTCGCGCACGCCCCCGACCACCACGTAGTTGACCTCGACGCCGGCGTCGAGCAGCAGGCGCTTGGCGATGAGCGCGAAACCGTTGTCGGGGGCGTCCACCGCGAACCGGCACCCGGCCAGGTCCGCGAGGGAATCCGCGTCGCCGCGGGCATGGAGGCCCAGCGGCGTGGTCGCCTCGATCTGGGCAACCAGGCGCAGGTCGGCCCCTGCCCGGGTCCATTCGAACAGGTTGTCGATCGCCGTGACTACCATGTCCTGCTCCCCGGCAAGCAAGGCCCTCAGCTGTTCGGCGCTCGAGGTGGTCCGGGTGGGCAGCACCTCTGATCCTCGCAGGAATCCCAGCTCGTCCGCCAGCAGATAGGACACCGGCGGGACGAAATGGCTTTGGCGCAGGATCACGGGGCGGCCCCGCCGGCCGCGGCGACCGCGTCCGGGCGATCCACATACCAGGGCGGCAACTGCCCGCTGGGCCCACGGACCGTTGAACGCTGGGTACCGAGTTCGCCGA
>NZ_CAKKMM010001273.1:0-1463 GCF_918698205.1 Microbacterium sp. Bi128
GCTCGTAGCCGTGCTTGGGGCCCGATTCAAGCAGGGCGAGCAGGTACAGCCGCAGCGCCCCGTGGGCGAAGACGGGAGGCATCAGAGGGCCGTTTCGGTGTCCGGGCTGGGCTGGCCGTGGAAGAGCGATGTCTTTCCCGAGACCGAGTTGGTCCGGACCAGCATCAGCTTGGCGTCCGGACCCGCGATGGTCTGCACCGTGCCGCCGGGCTGGGCGTACCTCGTGTCATCGATGACCACCGCGCCGCTGGCGGACTTGGCCACGATGTCCACCCCGACGTCGTGCGGCAGCCGGATGGTGACGTCGCCGGAGACCGAATTGGCGCCAAAGTCATGGGTGAAGCCGTGCAGGTCGAAGCTCAGGTCGCCGCTGACGGTGTTCGCCCGGATGTTGCTGAATTCGCCCGAGGCCGTCACTTCGCCGGAAACGCTCTTGGCGGTCAGCACTCCGCGGTGGTTGCGGGCAATCACCTCGCCGCTGACCGTGTTGACGGACAGGTTCCCGGCGGTGCCGTCGGCCAGCACGGATCCCGAGACGGTGTTGAGCCGGGTGTGGCCGCTGAGCCCGGAAACCATGCCGTCGCCGCTCACCGTCCCGGCCTCGACCTCGACGCCGGCCGGCAGAGCGATGCTGATGACCACCGAGTTGCTGCTGCCGTTGTTGACGGTGCTCATCAGGTTCTTGAACCAGCCCTGCGGGCCGTGCAGTTGGTGGCGGACTTCCAGGCGGCCGTTGACGATCGAAACCGACAGCGGGTCGCCTTCGATTTCCGAGACCTCGATCCTGGCAACGTCCTCGTCATGGGTGACGATGTCGAAGCGGCCGCGGACAATCCCGAGTTTGAGGGAGTGGACGCCGTCGACGTCGATGGTCTGCGGGCCGGTCACGGTCCACGTGTTCTCTGACATGGTTCCTCCGGAAAGGCGAAAGGGCTGAGGCAACTAACGATATATCTCGACTATGAAGTCACGATATATCGCGCTTGCCGGCAGGTCAAGATATATCGCGACATCCCTGGAGGTGGGATCCCGACGCGGCCGGTTGCCTGCTTGCCCGCCTATTCCGGGGTGTCCAGGCCCAGCCACTGGAACCAGCCGCGGTGCAGCACGAGCCAGGCCATGAGGCCATAGCCGGCCTGGCCGGGCGTGCCGCCGTTGGCCGCGAGGTCCTGGCGCCACTGCTCGTGGTTCAGCAGCGGCGAGAACGTGTCGACATAGAGGTGCTTCCGGCGCGTCGTGACGTCGGCGAAGGCGGTGTTGAGCTCGCCGAGCCTGCGGTTCTGTGCGGGGTCAAGCGTGGGCGGCGGGCCCACGACGAAGACCTCGATCTTGTTCTGGGAGGCGGAGTCCAGGATGTTGGCCAGGTTCAGGCGGCTGCGGGCCGTGGACAAGCCGAACTCAATGTCGCGTCCTGACAGGCCGATCACCAGGCGGTTTTCGTGGTGGTTGCCGAAGCGCCGGCC
>NZ_CAKKMM010001274.1:0-1463 GCF_918698205.1 Microbacterium sp. Bi128
ACGGTGGCGGTCGCCGGTCCCGCGAGCGGCATCACCACCTTGCGGTAGATGGTGAACCAGCCCGCGCCGTCGATCCGGGCAGCCTCGTCCAGTTCCTTCGGGATGGACTCGAAGTACTGGTGGAACAGGTAGATGGAGAACGCGTTGGCGATGAACGGGATGATCTGGACCTGGTAGGTGTCCAGCCAGCCCTTCGAGATCTCGAGGCTGAACCCGTTGAGCTCAAAGTACGGCAGCTGGTTGACCCACCACACCAGCGGCAGCGCCAGCGTCTGGAAGGGCACGATGAGGGTGGCGAGGATCGCGGTGAACACCACGCGCTTGCCGCGGACCTCCATCCGGGACAGGGCAAACGCGCATAGGCGGTTGATGAAGATGCCTAGCACCACCGTGACCGCGGAAATGCCGATGGAGGTCATCAGGAAGCGGGCGGCCGGCACCCGGTCGAACACGGCCGCGTAGTTGTCCAGCGAAATGTTGCCGACCGGCAGGAACGCCGCCACCGAGGACATGTCGCCGAAGGTCTGCTGGTCCGGCTTGAGCGAGGACACCATCATGAACACGATGGGGAAGGCGGCGACGGCGGCGAACAGGAGGCGGACCGCCGTGGTCGCGGCATTGCCGAGACCCTTGGAAATGAGTGTCTGTTTCACGTCAGTCCTTCTCTCGGGTCAGGTAGCGCTGCACTGCGGAGATCAGCAGGACGAGCACGAAGAACACGAGCGAGATGGCCGAGGCGTAGGAGGTCTCCTGCTGCTTGAAGCCGGAGCGCACCGCCTCGTAGATGATGGTGGTGGTGGAATCGAGGGGCCCGCCCTGGGTCATGACGCTGACCTGGTCGAAGAGCCCGAGCGCCTGGATGGTGATGGTCACCAGGACCAGGGTGCGGGTGTGGGTGAGGCCGGGCCAGGTCACGAAGCGGAACTGGTGCCAGCGGCTGGCCCCGTCGAGTTGGGCGGCCTCGTAGAGTTCCCCGGAAATGCTTTGCAGGCCTGCGAGCCAGATGATCATGTGGAAGCCTGCGGCCTGCCAGATGGACAGGGCAATGATGGCCGGCATGGCGGTGGCGGGATCGTTGAGCCAGTCCGGGCCGTTGATGAGGCCGAAACTGGCCGCCGACAGCAACTCATTGATCAGGCCGTCCTTGCGGTACATGAACATCCACAGCAGGGACACCACCACCATGGACGTCACCACGGGAAGGAAGTAGATGGTGCGGAAGAAGTTCACGCCGCGGAACTTCTTGTTGATCAGGAGGGCCATCGCCAGGGCGAGTCCGGACTGGACGGGCACCACCACGACGGCGAAGTAGCTGACGTTCAGCAGTGAGCGCCAGAACACGGGATCCGCGAAGAGCCGCGCGAAGTTGTCCGTGCCGACAAACTCGACGGGCCGCGGGGAAACAAGCCTGGCGTTCGTGAATGCCAGGCCGAAGCCCAGGATCGCCGGGAGAAAGACGAAGG
>NZ_CAKKMM010001275.1:0-1462 GCF_918698205.1 Microbacterium sp. Bi128
GGTCTACACCAACCCCGAGCCCCAGGTCTACGTCCGCCAGTCCATCACCGTCCAGCGCATCAACGGCGACGTCGCCGTCCTGACGGACGGGCCGCCGGCAGGGACCGTGGTTGTCACGACAGGGGCCGAGGAACTTCTCGGCACCGAATTCGATACGGCCGAGTGACATGCGCTGGCTCATCGGGATCAGCCTCCGTTTCAAGACGGTTGTTGTCGCCCTCGCGTGTGCCGTGATGCTGCTCGGTTCCCTGCAGTTGGGTTCCGCGTCCGTGGACGTCTTCCCGGAGTTTGCCCCGCCACGCGTGGAAATCCAGACCGCGTGCCTCGGGTTGACCGCCCAGGAAGTCGAAGAACTCGTCAGCGTGCCGATCGAGGCCGCCGTGAGCGGCATGCCGGGCCTGGACGAGATTCGGTCCAAGTCCGTACCCCAGCTGTCCTCGATCGTGCTGCTCTTCCATCAGGGCACTGACCTGCTCAACGCCCGTCAGCTCGTCTCGGAACGGATGGCTTCGGTGACTGCGGCGCTGCCGACGTGGGCCGCCCCGCCGGTGATGCTGCAGCCGCTGTCCGCGACCAGCCGCGTGATGAAGATCGGGATGACGTCGTCGGAACATTCGCTCATCGAAATGTCCATGCTGTCCTACTGGACCATCCGGGCCCGGCTGCTGCGGGTCCCCGGGGTGGCCAACGTGGCCATCTGGGGCGAGCGGCTCCAGATGCTGCAGGTCCAGGTGGAACCTGACAAGCTCAAGGCCCAGAACGTCTCCCTCAACCAGGTCATGGAAGTCACCGCCGGCGCCCTCGACGCCGGGCTGCTGAAATACTCGCCCGGACGCTTCATCGGCACCGGCGGCTTCATTGACAGTCCCACCCAAAGGATGGGGGTCCGTCACGTCCAGCCGATCCAGACCCCCGCCGATCTGGCCCAGGTGACCATTCGGGAAAAGGACGGCGTGGCGCTGCACCTGGGCGACGTTGCCCAGGTTGTCGAGGACCATCAGCCGCTCATTGGTGACGCCGTGATCAACAACGGGCACGGGCTCATGCTGATCGTCGAGAAGCTGCCCTGGGGCAACACACTCGACGTGACCAAAGGCGTGGAGGAGGCCCTCCACGAGCTGCAGCCGGGCCTGAGCGGTATCAACTTCGACACCACGATCTTCCGCCCGGCCAGCTTCGTTGAGGAGGCGATCTCCAACCTCAGCATCGCGCTGCTGCTGGGCTGCCTGCTGGTGGTCATGATCCTCGTGGCGTTCCTCTTCCAGTGGCGCACGGCCCTGATCAGCATCGTCGCAATTCCGTTGTCCCTGCTCACCGCCGCACTGGTGCTCTATTTCACCTCCAGTGCGATCAACACGATGGTCCTCGCGGGGCTGGTCATAGCCGTGGGCGTCGTGGTCGATGATGCGATCATCGACGTCGAGAACATCATGCGCCGGCTTCGGCAGCGACGCGCCCAGGG
>NZ_CAKKMM010001276.1:0-1461 GCF_918698205.1 Microbacterium sp. Bi128
GCGCTGCGAGGCCACCCTTCTTTTCGCGCACGAACTCCGCGGCCTGGGCGACCGTCAGCGCCTCCCACAGGTCCGAGTCCGTGGCCTCGGGCTTGCCGAAGCGCAGGTTGTGCTCAATGGTTCCGGAGAACAGGTAGGGCCGTTGCGGCACCATGGCCACGCGCTGCGTGATCTCGGCGCGGTCCAGCTGGGTGACGGGGACGCCGTCGAGCAGGACCTCGCCGGACTCGGCGTCGTAGAGCCGAGGGAGCAGGGCCAGCAGGCTGGACTTGCAGGCGCCGGTGGAGCCGATGATCGCCACGGTCTGTCCGGGCTCGGCCGTAAAGCTGATGTTGCTGAGCACGGGAGCCTCGGCGCCAGGGTAGGCGAAGGTCACGTTGCGGAATTCGACGCGGCCGGCCTTTGCCGCAGGCGCCACCGGGGTGAGCGATTCGTGGATGGAGGGTTCGACGTCGAGCACTTCACCGATCCGGTCGGCGCAGACCGAGGCGCGCGGAATCATCATGGCCATGAAGGTGCCCATCATGACGGCCATGAGGATCTGCAGGAGGTACTGGAGGAAGGCCGTCAGCGAGCCGATCTGCATCTCGCCGGCATCGACGCGCTGGCCACCAAACCAGAGCACGGCGGCCGTGGAGATGTGCAGGATCATGCCGATGGCGGGGAACATCAGCACAAACAGGGAACCGATCTTCAGCGAGACGTCGGTGAGGTCCTGGTTGGCCGCGCCGAAGCGCTCGGCCTCGTGGGGTTCGCGCACGAAGGCCCGGACCACGCGGATGCCGATGATCTGCTCGCGGAGGACACCGTTGAGCCGGTCGATCTTCTCCTGCATGGAACGGAAGAGCGGCATGAGGCGGACCACGAGGTAGCCCACCACGACCACGAGCAGGGGCACGGACACCCAGACGAGCCAGGACAGGTTGAGGTCCTCGCGCAGGGCCATGAAGATCCCGCCGATGCACATGATAGGTGTGGCCACCATGAAGTTCAGCGCCATGAGCATGAGCATCTGGACCTGCTGCACATCGTTGGTGCCCCGGGTGATCAGGGTGGGGGCGCCGAAGAGGTTCACGTCCCGCGCCGAGAAGCTGCTCACCTTGCGGAACACGCCGCGGCGCAGGTCCCGGCCGAACGCCATCGCCGCCTTCGAGCCGAAGTAGACGCCGGCGATCGCGGTGGCCACCTGGATCAGCGCGACGCCGAGCATGACGCCGCCGGTGCGCCAGATGTAGTCCGTGTCGCCGCGGGAGACGCCCTCGTCGATGATCTGGGCATTGAGGCTGGGGAGGTACAGAGCCGCGATGGTCGAGGCCAGCTGGAAGATGACCACAGCCGCTCAGGTGACCATCGAGACGGCCCCCGACTCGGGCCGTCGTCTGCGCCGTGAGGTTGAGACGAACACCGATCCCGACGCACCGGATTTCGCGAAGGCGATGCTCGGTGAGGTGGTCATGAACT
>NZ_CAKKMM010001277.1:0-1460 GCF_918698205.1 Microbacterium sp. Bi128
GTATACAAGCAGGCATTTTCCCCAGCTCCCCTTTGTGGAGGCGCTTGGACGTTCCTTGTTGCAGCCGTTGGTTCTCGACGCTAATGGGCCACAGCTGCCGCCGTCGCAAACACGTCCCCCGGCATCGGCCGGTGCAGCTTCCAGGTGATCGCGATCGGCTTCTGTCCTGCATGCTGCACATAGTCCACCTGTCCGAGACACGTGTACGGAACAGTCAGTCCTGTTTCGTCCTCTGAAGTATCGCGGGTGAAGATCACGATCTGTGATCCATGCCCAGCGCGGTTTAGGTACCGCTTGCCCGTTTGGCTTCCCGGCGACGTCGCGTTCTGCGACTCCCAATGGAACAGCTCCGGGCTGATGGCATAGTCCTTGTACATCGTGGTTGCCGAGTGTTTCTTGTCGTCCTTGTTGAAGGTAACGAAGAAGGCGTCAGTTGACGTCGCCGGGCACCACGCCACGCCCTCGCGGTGCTGCACGTTCTTGCCGAGCTCCAGCGAACCGTACTGCAGGGCCGCCAGGATCTCCTCGCGCCGATAGGTGGCGTGCGAGAGCAGCGGAACGTGCTGTAGCCCCGCGCCGAGGCCCTTGGCTGCATGCTTGGACGCGGCCACGCCGAGCTTCACGAGCTGGCGGATCTCGCTGCAGACAAACTGGTAGCCGCGCAGATAGTCCAGGCCGGCGTCGTACGACGGGAAACCGCCGCCGTCGTCCCAAAGCGTGTAAAACAGCATCCGCGCGAACGACTGCTCCCGCATGCCGAGGTCCGCGTAGCGGGGCGCGTCAGCGCCGACGAGCATCGAGTACGCCTCGGCGCGTTCCGGATCGTCCACATGGATCAGCGCCGCCATGCGCCCGAGCAGCTTCCTCTCGTCGGCGTCGGAAAGCTCCTGAATCCTGCCGCTGAGGACTGCCTCCAACGAAGAGAACCCGTCGATCAGCCCGGCCTGACGCAGGTAACCGGTCCACGAATCCTTGGTCGACCGGTAGATCGACTTCACGTCGTTCCCGGACCGCTCCAGATACGCCGCCAGCTCGGTCTCCGCGTACGACGCGATGCCCCGGACGAGCTGCGCACGGTTGAACCGCAGCTGCGCCTTGATGTTGTCCAGCACCACCTTCTGCGCCACCCGGTCCAGCACGATCTGCGAGCCCGACGGCAGGTACGGAAATTCGTTTTCGACAGCCTTTTCCAGCTCCTTGCGCCCGTAACCGGTCAGCGCCCGGTAGCGCAGATCGAAGCGGAACTCCCGGCGCTGCTGGCCGATGAAGTCCATCACCGTCAGCACCGCCTTGCCCTCGGCCCGGCGCAGCCCACGCCCCAGCTGCTGGAGGAAGATCGTGGCGCTCTGCGTGGGCCGGAGCAGCAGGATGGTGTCCACCTGCGGCAGGTCCAGGCCTTCGTTGAAGAGGTCGACGGCGAAGATGCAGTTGATCTCCCGCCGCCGGAGCCGCTCCAGCGC
>NZ_CAKKMM010001278.1:0-1459 GCF_918698205.1 Microbacterium sp. Bi128
GGTTACAGGGGCACCGACCATTCCAGGCTGGTACCGGAGTCGGGCACGCTCGTGATGGTGCATTCGCCGTCGAGCATGCGCGCCCGGTCCTCGAGGTTGCTTAGCCCGTTGCGTTTTTCGGGTTGAGTGAATCCGGCGCCGTTGTCGCTGATCACCACCGTCACCCTGCCCTTGACGACCGCAACCGAGACCGAGATTGTATCCGCCCCGGAGTGCCGGATGGCGTTGCTGAGCCCCTCGGAAACCACGGCCACGACGTTGTCGGCCTTGTCCGGTGTCACGGCATCCACGGGTCCCGTGATGGTCAGGCGCGGCGGGAACGGCATGGACTTGGACGAACTGCGAGTGACCCGACGGATCCGGCCGCTCAGCAGTTCGATCTCGCCTGTGTTGCTCTTGAGCGAGTAAATGGTGTCGCGCAGGCTGCGGATCGCTTCGTCGAGTTCGCCGGTGATGTTGCGGATGCGCTCCAGCGCCAGATCCTCCTTGGTGAAACGGGTCAGGCTCTGTACGCTCAGCCCGGCGGCGAACAGCCGCTGGATGACGAGGTCATGCAGGTCCCGGGCGATCCTGTCGCGGTCGGTGAAGACCAGAAGCTCCTCGCGCAGCCGGTGCACCCGGGCAAGTTCCAAGGCGAGGGCCACGTGGGAGCCGAAGACGGCCCCCATTTCGATGTCGGTCCGGGCGTAGCGCACCGACTCCTTGTCCCGTGCCAGCAACAGGAGGCCATGGTGGGCGCCCTGGGTACTCAGGGCCACTGCCAGCAGCGGGCCGGTGACTGCACCGTCGACCTCCCCCAACACTTCGGATGCGTCGTCGAACAGCACTGGCTCGCCGCCTTCGAGGACACCTTCCAGGAGATTTGACTCCAAATGCAGTGACCGTCCCGAAAACGCCGTGCCGCGCTCACCGGCAACGCCGATCACCACGTGGGCCATGGCGTTGGCGGCGGGGGCCACCAGGAGGGCGAGTGAGGACGCGGACTCCTGGAGCGCGCGGCCGGCTATCGGGTCCAGGCCGCCCGAGGTGTAGTCGCGGTCCGTGCTCAACATCAGCCCGGAGACGTCCATGCAGGCCTCCAGCCAGCGTGCCCGGCGGCGGGCGTCGTCGTAGAGCCGGGCATTTTCGATGGCGACGCCGGCCGCTGCGGCCAAGGCGACGGCCAGGGCCTCGTCTTCGGCGGAAAAGTCGTCTCCGCCTTCTTTTTCCGTGAGGTAGAGGTTGCCGAACACCACGTCCCGGACGCGGACCGGTACCCCCAGGAAGGACTGCATGGGAGGGTGGTGCGCGGGGAACCCGTAGGCCTCGGGGTGCTTATTCAATTCATGCAGCCGGAGCGGCCGCGGGTCTGTGATCAGGAGGCCGAGGACGCCGTGGCCGGTCGGCAGCGGACCGATCTGACGCGCCAGTTGGCCATCGATGCCGACAGTGATGAAGTGGCTGAGCGCGTGGTCATCAC
>NZ_CAKKMM010001279.1:0-1459 GCF_918698205.1 Microbacterium sp. Bi128
CCTCCTGAAGATTGATCACGATCACCGGAAAACTATCACGCCGGCAAGGCGGGGCACAACGGGCTTCAAGCCGCCAGAGCGAGCACCGGCTGAGTCGCCACACACACCGGCAGCAAGTCTTGCCGGCGTAAGCGCGATGTGCTCACCACCCGGCCGTGCCCGGGCCGCCCTTGAAAGGACCAACGATCTGCGTGGTGATCCAACCGCCGTAGAAGTCACCTTCCTGGAAGGTCACCTGCTCGCCGTTGACTTGGCAGGAGTCCATGTGAGCCGGGTAGAGGGCCACTCGGGAGCTGAGCGCCCCGAAACCCAGGGTGGGTTCGGGATAGGTCCACCCGCCACGGGGAACGACGACTCCGCCGGCAACGACGTCGAAGTAGTGCGCTTCTCCCTTGAACTCGCAGAAGCTGGTGCCCCCGACCGGGACGAGTACACCGGCAGGGAATGAGTCCAATGGCAAGTAGTAGACAGGCGGGTGACTTGTCTCCAGGACGCGCACCGCATCGGTGGTGTCGGCAATCACCTGCCCGCCAAGCCGCACGGTAACCCGTTCGGATCGGGGCTCGACCCTCGGCGGCCGCGGGTAGTCCCACACCGATTCCTGGCCCGCCTTGGGTTTGATGGGCTGGGGCCGCCGGAAAAGGCCGGAAGAACCGTGTGCAGGAGTCATGTCCCCATGGTGCCATCTTCTGCTGGGATCCCACCGTGAGCGCGACGCAGCCGCGCGATCGCGCATCCGCCGACCGCGAGCCAGCCGCTAGTCGCCGGCGGCTTCGCGGCCGCGGCGCACGATCAGCCGGTCGGGGCTGTGGACCACTGACGTGTCCTTGTCCTCGTAATCGAACTGGTTGAGGAAGTAGCGCATGGCGTTGATCCGACCCCGCTTCTTGTCGTTGAACTTGATGGTGATCCACGGCGCATGGTCCGTGTCGGTCCGCAGGAACGTCTCCTCCTTGGCGGCCGTGTACTCCTCCCACCGGTCCAGGGAGGCGAGATCGATGGGCGAGAGTTTCCAGCGCCGCACCGGGTCGATCTGCCGGATCGCAAAACGGGTGCGCTGCTCGTGGCGGGTCACCGAGAACCAGAACTTGGTCAGGTGGATCCCGGAATCCACCAGCATCCGCTCGAAGAGCGGGGCCTGAACCATAAAGGTGT
Source organism: Microbacterium sp. Bi128 (assembly GCF_918698205.1). Classification (NCBI taxonomy): domain Bacteria; kingdom Bacillati; phylum Actinomycetota; class Actinomycetes; order Micrococcales; family Microbacteriaceae; genus Microbacterium; species Microbacterium sp. Bi128. The sequence continues at coordinate 1,156 of NZ_CAKKMM010001279.1, forward strand.
CGAACTCCTGCTCCGTGCAGAAGCCCATGACCCGCTCCACATTTGCCCGGTTGTACCAGGAGCGGTCGAACATCACGATCTCCCCGGCCGTGGGCAGGTGCTGGATGTAGCGCTGGAAATACCACTGGCCCAGTTCACGGTCAGAGGGTTTACTCAATGCCACTGCCCGGGCCGAGCGGGGATTCAGGTGCTCGGTGAAGCGCTTGATTGTTCCGCCCTTGCCGGCCGCATCCCGGCCCTCGAAGACGATCACGTGCCTGAGCTCCTGGTCCTGGCCCCAGTACTGGAACTTCAGCAGTTCAAC
>NZ_CAKKMM010001280.1:0-1459 GCF_918698205.1 Microbacterium sp. Bi128
ATCAACCGCCGGCGCGCTTGGCTTGAGGCCAACGCGAAGCCCCTGGTGGCTGCGCTGACAACCTGACCAGGCGCGGCTCCGGCGCCACAGGGCAGACCTAGGCTCCGTACCCGCTGTTGCGCGCGGTGCCGATGACCAGTCCAAAAATGACCAGGACCAGGATGGTGACGGCGATGCCCACGTAACCCATCACCAGGCCGGCGATCGCCATGCCCCGGCCGGCCGGTTCGCGCCGCAGGGCCATGTGCCCCAGAATCACGGCGGCCAGCTGTGGGAGCAGGAAGAATCCGAATCCCACCAGTGCCGCGATGCCGCAGCACATGCTGGCGATGCTCAGACTCTTGGGCGACGGCGGCGCGCCGTAGTACGCGGGCTGGCCGTAGGCGTTGGGGCTGCCCGGCTGGGCATACGGCGACGGCTGGCCATACGGGGCGGCCGGCTGGCCGTAGATCGGGGGGTACGGGCTTGAGTACTGGCCGCGGTCAGGCGCCGCCTGGCCGGTGTAGGGCTGTTGTCCGGTGTAGGGCTGCTGTCCGACGTGGGGCTGCTCGCCCGTGTCGGGCTGCTGGCCTGCGTGAGGCTGCTGGACCGGGTAGGGCTGCTGCGGGGATTCGGGTTGCGCGAACTGCTGCGTCGCCGACGGTCCCTGGTCCTGGCCGACGGGTGGTGCCTGCCCCGGCGGAACGTCGGGTTGCTGGTCCGGGAGGCGCAGGGTCGGCTGGTAGCCCTCCGGGGTCTCGTCTTTGCCTTGTTTTGGCTGTTCAGTCATGGCTTGTCCCCTCAAGAAGTCTCTGGATCCAGAGTACCGCCGCACGCTTGGCTTGGGACCGGGCCTATTGGCGGGTTTTCTTTCGTCACAGGAGCGGGTTTGGCGCGAAACCGTGTTGCACCCCGCCCTCGTCTGGCATGCTGGTGCCATGGCTAGCCGCGCGGGCACAGTTGCCCAACCCCAAGACCTTGTTGACCTCACTGCGCTTTTGGATGCGTACTACGACGTTTCGCCGGACCTCTCGGACCCGGGCCAGCGGGTGGCCTTCGGCACCTCCGGGCATCGGGGATCGAGCCTGAAGGCGTCCTTCAACGAACCCCACATCCTCGCCATCACGCAGGCGATCGTGGAATACCGGGCAGGCCAGGGCATCACCGGCCCCCTCTACATGGCCAAGGACACCCATGGCCTGAGCGAGCCCGCACAAAACTCCGCCCTCGAGGTGCTGGCAGCCAACGGCGTGCACGTCCTCATCGACGCCCGCCACGGCTACACGCCCACCCCTGCCCTGAGCCACGCCATCCTGACGCACAACCGCAATGCCGCCCCTGGCGCGCCGCAGGCCGACGGCATCGTGGTGACCCCCAGCCACAACCCCCCGGGCGACGGCGGATTCAAGTACAACCCTCCGCACGGCGGCCCCGCGGACACCGACGCCACCGGCTGGATCGCCAACCGCGCCAACGAGAT
>NZ_CAKKMM010001281.1:0-1459 GCF_918698205.1 Microbacterium sp. Bi128
GCCTCGCACCGCGCCTCCCGGAGGAGGACGATGCCCTGAAACTGCACGACGGCGTCAGCACCGAGACCCGGGAAGTCACCATCGCGGCCTCGCAACTCCGCCCGGCCCCTAAGAGCGGCCCGACGGCGAGCCCGGGCCTGGATGAATTGATCGGCGGCGGAACGTCCCGGCGGCAGCACCGCGAGTCCCACGCCGCTGCCCGGAACGAAGCCGGAACGGACCAGCCCGAGCGCCAGCCGGCCAAGCCGAAGCGCTCCAGCGTTCCGAGCTGGGACGAAATCGTCTTCGGAACCCGCAACGACCAATAAGAGCCGGGCGCGCGTTTCCGGCAGGGATTTCAGTCCCGAATTTCAGGCAGGAAATTCAGGCAGGGATTTCAGTCCCGAATTTCAGGCTGGGAACGTCAGCCGCGGGGCGCTTTTTTACCGTCGGCCTGGAAATAGAGCAGCGGGACTTCCCGCTCGGCTTTCGTCAGGGAACCGTGCTGGCCCACGACCTCAAGGGCAGTGGGCCGGACCCTGCGGGTATCGTAAAGCGCCAGCGCGTCCCGGGCCGCGATCATGACGTCGCCGATCCGCAAGGCGGCCTCGGCCCTCACGTCGCCGAACAGGCCGCCCGCGATCGCTTCCTCACGGGTGAAGGCCCATATTCTGTCCCCGAAACGGGACCGCCAGTTGGCCAGCAGGCGGCCGCGGGCGGCGTCGTCCGTCCTATCCTCCAGGTAGAGGTGGACCATGCGCGGCTCTCCGGCGGTGTGCCGCACCCCGGCGAGCAGCGCCGGCTCCGCGGAGTAGTCGATCCGCTGCGATTCGGGCACGTCCACCATTCCGTGGTCCGCCGTCAGCAGCACCGTGGTGCCGGCCGGCAGGGTGGCGTTGAGCCGGCGCACCGTGGCATCAAGTTCTTCCAGCTGGTGCTCCCACTGGGCTGACTGGCAGCCGTGGCGGTGCCCGGCCTTGTCGAGCTCATTGACATAGAAGTACATCAGCGAGGGACCGGCGCCGGCCATGGCCTCGGCGGCCGCTTCGGTCCGGGCGTGCGACGTGGTTCCGGTGAGGAAGCGGCCTCCGCGGAGCGCGGCCTCGGTCATGGCCGAGGTGCTGAACTGCGGCAGGCTGACCGTCGTCACATCGACGTGTTCCGCGGCCCGTTCGAAAACGGTGGGGAACGGCTGCCACGTCCGCGGGTCCACGCCGGCGTCCCAGTTGCCCAGCATGTTCACTACCCGGTCCTGATCCGGATCCAGGACGTCATAGCCCACCATGCCGTGCTGGCCCGCCGACAGTCCGGTGCCGAAGCTGGCGAGGGATGCCGCGGTGGTGGACGGGAACGCCGAGTCCAGCGACACGGGCACCTGGCCCTGGCCGGCCTGCTGGACCGCACGCAGGAACGGGGTCTGGGCGCTCTTCTGCTTCAACAGGTTCCGGCCCAGCCCGTCGGCCAGCACCACACACACGCG
>NZ_CAKKMM010001282.1:0-1457 GCF_918698205.1 Microbacterium sp. Bi128
CTCGTGGCGGGAAACGAGACCACCACCAACCTGATCGGCAATGCGGTGCTGTGCTTCACCGAATCACCGGGCACGGCGGAACGCCTTGTCGCCGAGCCTGCCCTGCTCCCGCACGCCATCGAAGAGGTGCTGCGCTACCGCTCCCCCGTCCAGTCCATGTACCGGCTCTCAGCCGTCGACACGACCGTGCGCGGCCGCACCATTCCGGCAGGCTCGCCGATCATTGCCTGGATCGGCTCGGCGAACCGCGACGGGGAGCAGTTCCCGAGCCCGGACGAGTTCGACGTCGAACGCTCACCCAACCGTCACCTCGCCTTCGGGCAGGGCATCCATTTCTGTCTGGGGGCGCCCCTGGCGCGGCTGGAGGCCAGGATCGCGCTGGAGGCCGTGCTCTCACGGCTGCCGGGGCTTGCGGTAGACCCCGATGCGCAGTTGGAGCGGATGGAAAGCATGATCGTCTACGGGGCGAAACAGCTTCCCGTGACCTGGCAGGCTGCCTGACGGCGGGCACGGCGTCAGGGGCGGCGATCGCGATCGTCTCCGGTGCCCTCGAGGGCGGCCCCGAACCATGTCGGCAGATGGTGGAGCAGGTCGTCCTGGTCGTCTCCGATCCATGCGACGTGGCCGTCCGGCCGGAGCAGGACCGCGGGCGCGTCCAGTTCCCCGCTGGCGTCCGCGACGTGGTCGACCCGATCCGCCCATCCAGCCACGGAGAGTTCGCCGGTCTGGTCCAGCAGGAGCCCCCGGCCTTTGCGGGTAAGTTCGTAGAGACGGCCCCGCGACAGGGGAATGTCGCGCAGTCGCCTGCCGAGCAGCTCCGGTCCTTCGCCGAAGTCGTAGCGGACCCCGATCGCGGTGATCTTCTCGGCCAGGAAACGTCTAACGTCCTCGAAGTCCATCAGCTCGCTCAGCAGCCGCCGCACGGCCTGCGGGCCGGGCTCGGTGGACAGCAGCTCGCTCTGGGCGCGGGTGATGGTCAGCACGCCTTCGGCGACCGGGTGACGCTCGGTGTAATAACTGTCCAGCAGCCCGTCAGGCGCCCAGCCTTTGACCTCGGCGGCGAGCTTCCAGCCGAGGTTGAAGGCGTCCTGGATGCCGAGGTTCAGTCCCTGCCCTCCCAGTGGCGGGTGGACGTGCACCGCATCGCCGGCGAGCAGAATACGGCCCACCCGGTATTGCTCGGCAAGCCGGGTGGCGTCGCTGAAACGGGTCAGGGAGCGTGGTGAGTGGACGCCGAAGTCGGTGCCTGCGAACGCCCGCAGCTGCGTCCGGAACTCCTCCAGGGTCGGCGGTACCGAGCGGTCCTCGGCCACGGCCGCCGCGGGCACGACGGCGCGGTACAGGCCGTTTCCGGCGGAGCCTATGCCGAACCCCTTGTGGGTCTTGCGCACCTCCTCGGCCACCTCGGCCAGCTGGTCCGGCGCCGCGGTCACCTCCACCTCGCCCAGGAGCCACTC
>NZ_CAKKMM010001283.1:0-1457 GCF_918698205.1 Microbacterium sp. Bi128
GAACAGGTCTTTCCGTTCGAGAACCGCGGCGAAGCGATCGGCGTGACGCTGCACCACCCGCACGGACAGATCTACGCCTACCCGTACATCACGCCGCGCACGGCCCAGCTGGTCCGCACGATCGAAAGTTACGGCGGCGCGCTGTTCGAGGACATCCTCAGCTTCGAGCAGAAATCCGAGCGGGTGCTGCTCCAGGGCGAGCACTGGACGGCGTTTGTCCCGTTTGCCGCGCGCTGGCCGCTGGAAGTGCATATCCTCCCGCACCGGCACGTCCCGGACCTCGCCGCCACGACCGACGAGGAACGCGATGAGTTCTCCCTGCTGTACCGCCAGCTCCTGCGTGGCGTCGATGCCCTCTACGACAGCCCCACGCCGTACATTTCGGCGTGGCACCAGGCTCCCGTCCACGCCCACCGGGACGACATCCGGCTCATGCTGCAACTGACCTCGCCCCGCCGGGAGGAGGACAAGCTCAAGTACCTGGCAGGGTCGGAAGCCGCGATGGGGGCATTCATCGCGGACATCCCGCCGGAAACGGCCGCCGCCCGGCTCCGCGACGCCATGGAGGCAGCATCGCCGCCGCCGCGTACAACAGGGCTCGAGCCATTCCGCACAGAACTCCCAGCAACAGAACAGGAAGCAGCCCAGCCATGAACGAGGTCCTTGAACGGGAAAGTGGGTACTTTTCCAGCGAGTTTGGGGGCGCGCCGGACGGCTTGTGGTCGGCGCCCGGGCGGGTCAACCTGATCGGTGAGCACACGGATTACAACGAGGGCTTCGCGTTTCCGATCGCGATCGACAAGCGCACCACGGTGGCGGCCCGCGTCCGCGCAGACCGTCTGCTCCGGGTCACCAGCAGCTCTTTCCCCGGCGTCATAGAGGTAAGCCTCGACCGCCTGGACCCGGATAGCCTCACCGGCTGGGCCGCGTACCCCCTCGGCGTGGCCTGGGCGATGTCCCGGGCGGCAGCAGCCGGCGCCGGTTCCGACGTCGCGTCCGGTTCAGCAGCCGGTTCCGGCGTCCCGTCCCGGATGTCCGGCCTGGACCTGGCGCTGACCTCGGATGTCCCGGCCGGCGCCGGGCTGTCCTCCTCCGCCGCAATCGAATGCGCGGTGGCCCTGGCCCTGAACGATCTCTGGGACTTGGGGCTGGGCAGGCCTGAACTGGCACGGATCGGCCAGCTGGCCGAGAACCGGGTGGTCGGCGCGCCCACCGGCATCATGGACCAGTCGGCCTCGCTCCTTGGCGAGCCCGATCATGGCATCCTGCTCGATTGCCAGAACCTGTCGACCGAGCCGGTTGCCCTCGGCTTCGCCGGTGCCGGGGTGGGGCTGCTCGTGATCGACACCCGCACCAGCCATTCCCATGCCGACGGCGGCTACGCCAGCCGCCGCCGTTCCTGCGAGGACGGCGCCCGCCGCCTGGGCGTCGGCAGCCTGAGGGCGCTGGGCCCGGAC
>NZ_CAKKMM010001284.1:0-1453 GCF_918698205.1 Microbacterium sp. Bi128
GAGGCCCATGTGGCGCACTTCGTGATCATGGGTTGTGGCCGTGGCGGGGCAACCCTGGCACACACGCTCGAGGACGCCGGGCATTCGGTGGCCATCATCGACCAGGATGACCGCGCCTTCCGGCGGCTCCGCACAGGATTTTCCGGACGGAAGGTCACGGGGGTCGGGTTCGACCGCGAGACGATGAAGCGCGCCGGCGTCGAGGAGGCCTATGCCTTCGCGGCGGTTTCCAGCGGCGACAACTCCAACATCCTCGCCACCCGGGTGGCGCGGGAGACCTTCCACGTGCCCCATGTGGTGGCCAGGATCTATGACCCGGGCCGCGCCGAAATCTACCAGCGCCTCGGCATTCCCACGGTCGCCGCGGTCCGCTGGAGCGCCGACCAGGTGCTGCGCCGCATCCTGCCCGAACAGCACATCGCCGGTGACTTCCGGGAGCCCTCGGGCCGGCTGGTGCTCGCGGAGGTTGACCTCAACCCCGACTGGATCGGGCACCCGATCTCCTCGATCGAGAAGGCGGCCGGCATCCGGATCGCGTATCTGACCCGGTTCGGTGAGGGCATGCTGCCCGCTGCCGCCACGTCTTATCAGGACGGCGACACTGTCCACGCCATGCTGAACGTGGACCGGAGTTCCGAGATCGGCCACATTCTCGCCAAATCCCCCGCCAAGGAGTCCTGAGTGAAAGTCGTCATCGTCGGTGCCGGAAGCGTCGGGTCCTCGATCGCCCGCGAGTTGTTGGCCCATAAGCACGAAATCCTGCTGATCGACGAGAAGCCGGAGGTGATCGGCCGGAGCGGGCTGCGCGGAGCCCACTGGCTGGTCGGTGATGCCTGCGAGCTGAGCACGCTGCAGGACGCCAAACTCGAGGACGCCGACGTCGTGGTTTCCGCCACCGGTGACGACAAGGTCAACCTGGTGGTCTCGCTGCTGGCGAAGACGGAATTCGGTGTCGGGCGTACCGTCGGCCGGGTCAACAACCCCAAGAACGACTGGATGTTCGACGACTCCTGGGGCGTCGACGTCGCGGTCAACACCCCGCAGCTGATGACCGCCCTGGTGGAGGAGGCGGTGGAGATCGGCGACCTGGTGCGGCTGCTGACACTGCAGACCGGGGTGTCCTCGCTGGTGGAGTTCACGGTCCCGCACGACTCGCATGTGATCGGGCTGACCGTGGGCGATGTCCAGTGGCCCGAAGACGCCACCCTCGTCGCGATCCTGCGGGACCAGGCGCCCATCACGCCGAGCCGCGACGACGTGATCGACGGCGGCGACGAACTGTTCTTTGTCACAACGATCGCCGCCGAGGACGACCTCCGCGCCCTGCTGGCACCCGAATCCCCGCTGGAGGACCAGCACCCGGTGACCTCGGACCAGCACGGCCACGGCACCCAGCCGGCCGGGGACGACGGCTTCGACGGCTAGAGCAGTTCCGCTCCCAATAGTTGCGCTA
>NZ_CAKKMM010001285.1:0-1452 GCF_918698205.1 Microbacterium sp. Bi128
GCACCGGCCAGGCAGGCCTTCCAGAACGGCGTGAAGACCTTGTAGGGGCCCCCGCCGCCGGTGCGCACGGTCCAGGGCTCGAACATGAGGTTCGCCTGGAAGCTCGTGGCGTTGAGGCCCTCCCCGCCGGCCCAGCTCTTCAGGCCGGCGTCGACGGCGCGTTCAGGGCCGCCGTAGCGGCGGTTCCACAGCAGGGCGTCTGCCGACGTTTCCACCGCGAGGTCCTGGATGACCCGGGCGGCGGGGCCGCGGCGGAGCACCAGCCGCGAGCCCGTGGCCTCGAGCGCGGCGGCCAGGCCGGCCAGGGAATGGTGGAGCCACCACTTCACCGCCCCGCCCAGCGGCCGGATGCCGGGTGACTCCTCATCCAGGACATAGACGACGGTCAGGGGTTGGTGCAGGGCAGCGGCCTCCGCCAGAGCCGGATTGTCATCCAGCCGGAGGTCATCACGGAGCCACACAAGGGTCGCAGACATGGATCCACGGTACACGCGCGCCCGCCGCCGCGGGCGCCTGTGCGGGGAGACATGGGGCCATGCAGGGCACAACGAGGGCCGGGCCCCGGCGGGCGATCCTGAGGTGTCAGGTTCGTCCGCCGGAGCCCGGCCCCGGGCCCGAAGCGTGCAGCAGTCCTGCGGAAGCGCCGGACCGGCGGGTCAGAGCTTGTCGAAGTCGGCCTCCTCGACCGTGGAACCGGACTCGGCGCTCTTTTCGCCGGTGCCGATGGCAGCGGGGGCGCCGCCGGACTTCAGCGCTGCCAGCCGGGCTTCGATCTCGGTCTGCTCGCCAAGATCTTCCAGCGAATTGAACTGGGCGTCCAGGCTCGACTCGGCGAGCTCCTGCTGGCCGCGGACCTTGGCTTCCTCGCGGCGGATCTTCTGTTCGAAGCGGCCCACCTCGGAGGTGGGGTCCATGATGTTGATGCTCTTGAGGGCATCGTGGACCTGGCTCTGGGCCTGCACGGTCTTGGACCGGGCCACCAGCTCATTGCGCTTGCTGGTCAGTTCGTTGAGCTTGCCCTTCATCTGGTCGAGGCCGTGCTTGAGCTTGTCCACCACCTCGGTCTGGGACGCGATGCTCGGCTCGGCGGCCTTGGCCTCGTTCTCAGAACCCATCTGGCGCTGCAGGGCCACCTTGGCCAGGTTGTCGAACTTCTCGGCATCGCCGACGTCGCCCTTCGCCCGGTATTCGTCGGCCTTGCGCGAGGCTGCGAGGGCCTTTCTGCCCCAGTCCTGGGCGTTGCGGACGTCCTCGTTGTAGTCGTCCTGGAGCATGCGCAGGTTGCCGATGGTCTGGGCCACGGCGGACTCCGCCTCCGCGATGTTGTTCGTGTAGTCACGGACCATCTGGTCCAGCATTTTCTGCGGATCTTCGGCCTGGTCCAGCAGCGAATTGATGTTTGCCTTCGCCAGCTGCGCCATGCGGCCGAAAATGGACTGCTTAACCATGGTG
>NZ_CAKKMM010001286.1:0-1451 GCF_918698205.1 Microbacterium sp. Bi128
CTTACGGCCCATCCACCGTGGTGGGATGGACCGTAAGTGACCCCGCGTTGCGTCGTTTGGCGGCGCCTCAGCCCTCGGCTTCGATGGCCGCCTTCGCGCCGGGATCGGAATCCTTCAGGAACTTTTCGATCCGCTCCGGCTCCTCGGGCTCGCCGATCGCCGCGGACGCACGGCCAAGCGAGTAGAGGGAGCGCAGGAAGCCGCGGTTGGGTTCGTGCTCCCACGGGATCGGCCCGACGCCGCGCCACCCGTTGCGGCGCAGCGAATCCAGGCCGCGGTGGTAGCCGACCCGCGAGTACGCGTAGGAATCGATGGTGCGGCCCTCGTTCCAGGCCTCCTCGGCGAGGATGGCCCACAGGAGCGAGGAGGTGGGGTGCTTCGCCACGAGGGCCACGGCTTCCTGGCCGAGCGCGAGATGCTGGTAGATCTCGCTCTCGGCAGGCAGGAGCGTGGGCTCGGGACCCATCAGGTTTTTCCGGAACTCGTCGGACATGGCTAGAAGGTCTTGCCGGTGGAGCCCAGCTGCTGGGCGGCCTCGACCACGCGGGCGGCCAGGCCGGCCTCCGCCGAAGCGCCCCAGACGCGGGGATCGTAGAGCTTCTTGTTGCCGACCTCGCCGTCGACCTTCAGCACGCCGTCGTAGTTGCGGAACATGTGGTCCACCACGGGGCGGGTGTAGGCGTACTGGGTGTCGGTGTCGATGTTCATCTTGATGACGCCGTAGGAGACGGCGTCCGCGATTTCCTTGTCCGAGGAGCCGGAGCCGCCGTGGAACACGAGGTCGAACGGGTTGGCTTTTCCGATCTTGGCGCCGACCTGTTCCTGGATGTCCTTGAGGATCTCGGGGCGTAGCTTGACGCCGCCCGGCTTGTAGACGCCGTGCACGTTGCCGAAGGTCAGCGCCGTGATGTAGCGGCCGTTTTCGCCGGAACCGAGCGCGTCGATGGTGGCCAGGGCGTCCTCGACCGTGGTGTAGAGCTTGTCGTTGATGGCGTTCTCGACGCCGTCTTCCTCGCCGCCCACGGTGCCGATCTCGACCTCGAGGATCATCTTGGCGGCGGCGGTGCGCGCGAGCAGTTCACGGGCGATCCGCAGGTTTTCCTGCAGGGTCTCGGCGGAGCCGTCCCACATGTGCGAGTTGAAGAGGGGGTTGCGGCCTGCCTTGACCTCGGCCTCGGAGGCGGCGAGCAGCGGGAGCACAAAGCCGTCCAGCTTGTCCTTGGGGCAGTGGTCCGTGTGCAGGGCGACGTTCACGCCGTAGTTCTTCGCGACTTCGCGGGCGAACGCGGCAAAGCCGAGGGAGCCGGCAACCATGTCCTTGGTGGCGGCGCCGGACCAGTAAGCCGCGCCGCCGGTGGAGACCTGGACGATGCCGTCGGACTCGGCCTCGGCGAAGCCGCGCAGGGCGGCGTTCAGGGTCTGGGAGGACGTGACGTTGACCGCCGGGAAGG
>NZ_CAKKMM010001287.1:0-1450 GCF_918698205.1 Microbacterium sp. Bi128
GGGACGAACAGGACCTTGGTTGTGTACCTAGAGGCCGGAGTCGCCGTCTCCAAGTGTCTTCGCCAACTAGGTCAGTTATCCGACAGCGTTAGAGGCCGGAGAAAACCACGGAATGACGGTGATTAGTTTCTGGCAATTTCCGCCAACTAGCCTCGGGTCTCACACTTCCCCGGGTCTCTTCTCCTTTCTTCCTCTCTTCTGACCGGTTCCGGTCTCGACATCCATCCAGCTCGAAGGCCGTCGGCCGATCTAGTTAGTTTCGGCCGTGATCGCCCCAGCAGGCCCCGTACGTCTTTTAGTGCGGGGCTTGTTGCATCGGTGCCCAATGCGAAACCTTGCACAAGTCCGTCCATGCAAACTCGGAGCACGACGTCGCACGTTCGAAAAAGCGTCTACGTTTCGCAGGCCTGCCTTAGCTGGTTCAGGAACCTGGTCGCTTCGACATCGAAAGTGCGTTGTCCTGAACCACGGGCAAGGATGGTTTCCACATTTGCACATTCTTTGGCCACCGGGTCCGCGGCCATGGCCGGAGGCGCGGTGAGTGGAAATGAGGCTATGACTCCAGCGAGTGCCGCAGCGGTAAGATCTGCAGGGTTTTTAGGCGCACAACTGTTATCCCCAATAGTGCTGAACGGAATGCCGCCTTGTTCTGCGGCTCAAAGCGGTGGATGCGGCCTGGATGCTCTCACAGCAGCCCATGGATTATCCATTGGCTGGATATATTCACTGTGAGAATAGCGAGGTCGGATTCGTTTTTGCCGGGGCTGATGACATTGATCAGGTAGTCATACTCTCCGTCATTGCCCGATGAACTGCAGACCGTTGCGACCCCAATGTCGTTGGAGCGCCTCCAGCATGTCCCGTCGGTTTTCATCTCGACTCCCGCTTTCGAAACCACAGCTTTGAGGTCGTCGGCGGTGATTTCGTTACCGGTGTTCCACCTGCGGTAGATGCTCGGGCACGGGTTGGTATCGAAGCAGAGGAACATCTCCCGCCGCGCGACGTTGTCCTCCAGCTTCCAGTCTGCCGGAATGGAGAAACGCTCAGTCCGGGAGACCACATCGGCGGTGACCTTGTCTTCCGCAGAGCGCATAAAAATGACACCCGCGGCTGCAGTGACAAGCACCGCCGCAAGGATGATCCATATTTTTCGCTGCACTGTGTTCCCCCAAGACTTCAGTGCCGGCACCGTATCGTCCAGCGGCCGGCGGCTGCTGAGTGCATCGTATCTGCATGCGGATCGCTTGTCTGTCGGGGTGAAGTGCCAGTGCACCGCATGGCCTGGCACGAAGAAATTCCGGATTCACGTCATCCGGGCACGTGCCGCGCGCCAGATTCGCCGCACACATGTATTCGATTACGTCTGCCATATTCCGGTGCAGACGGTCCATCGAGTAGACGAGGACGAAGTCCACGACCCCGTCTACCATCAGCTGACGGAGTTACGGTA
>NZ_CAKKMM010001288.1:0-1448 GCF_918698205.1 Microbacterium sp. Bi128
CACCAGGGTGGGCCGCTGGACCTGCTCGATCAGCCAGGCCGTGGTCGCGCTCTTACCGGTACCGGTGGCGCCAAGCAGCACGACGTCTTTTTCGCCGTTCTGGATGCGCTCAGTCAGCTCTGCGATGGCGGCCGGCTGGTCACCCGCCGGCTGGAACTCACTGATGACCTCGAAGGGCGCCACGACGCGGTTGATTTCCTGGGCAAGACTCATGTACCTAATCTACCGCCGGGCTGTGACAGGATGCCCTGATTCAGCTTTGGGCAGTACCGGGGCCGGCGGCAGGTGCCGTTGCGGTGGCGCCGCCGCCGGTGCCGGCACCGGCGGGGTCTGCTCCGGCGTCGTCCGCGTACGACGGCGGTTGCCATCCCGTGCGCTGCACCCACGCTTCCATCCGGGGCCAGGCATACTCGGTGAACCAGCCCACCTTGTCGGCCGCGTAGCCGGCGGTGGACTTGTCGACGCCGTGCAGCCCGGCGACCCGTTGCTTTTCGGCGACATAGTCCGCCCGGGCTTCGGGATCGGCGCGCAGCCAGTCGCGGAAGCACAGCGCGTACCGCCAGCCCGGCGAGCCGGCCGCGCGGAGGTGGAGATTCACCGGCCGGCCGGGGTCGGCGTTGCCGTGCAGCCTCTTGCCCCAGTCGGCAGGGTCCGGGTGCGAGGGCTTCGGGTTGTCGGCGATGATGCCGGGCCAGCGCGGGAATCCTGCGTCGGCCAACAGCGGCGCGATCCGGTCCGCGGCGTCGAGGTCCCGGACGCTGAGCTGGAGGTCGATCACATCTTTGGCGTCGAGGCCAGGGACGGCCGTGGACCCGAGGTGGTCGACGGCCAGGACATCCTGCGGGACCGCTGCCCGCAGCCGGGCGATCAGCCGGGCGGCCTGCGCGGCCCAGGCCGGATCGGCCGGGGCGAGGACCGGCCCCGCCGTCCGCGGGGCGATCCTCTGCTCCTTGAGGTTCAATGCGAACGGCCTGACCCGCTCCTCCCACAGCGCGTCGACCGCGTGCCGGAGGTCCTCCGGGGTGCCCGAGTTATCCAGCACGACGTCCGCGGCGGCCAGCCGGTCCTCGCGGCCCGCCTGGGCTGCCATCCGGGCGCGCGCCTCGTCGGCGGTCATGTTGCGGTGTTCGGCCATGCGGCGGACCCGGACGTCGTCGGGGGCATCCACCACGACCACCAGATGGAAGTTCTTCACTTGCCCGGTTTCGACCAGGAGCGGGATGTCCTGGACCACGACGGCGCCGGCCGGGGCGGCCGCGACCATTGCCGCGGCGCGCTCCCGCACCAAGGGGTGGACGATGCCGTTCAGTGCGGCCAGGCGCTCCGCATCACCGAAGACAAGGGCACCCAGCCGGGCCCGGTCCAGCCGGCCTTCCGGGGTCAGGACGGCGGCACCGAAGGTCTCCACCACACTGGCCAGCCCGGGCGTACCAGGTTCCACGACCTCC
>NZ_CAKKMM010001289.1:0-1445 GCF_918698205.1 Microbacterium sp. Bi128
GCCTCTGAGTGTGCACAAACTGTTCACTGATGGGCCCCTGCTGGGGCCCTTTTTCGTTGGTGGCCGTTTCTGTAGCCGGGTGGCTCCTTTTCTTGATTTCCGGCAGCGGTGATGCTGCCTACTCGTTCATGGCCCGGAGTGCCGCTAACTGCATGACTGAACGCTGGCTGGGGGAGATGTGCTGCCTTTGCTGGTTTGCATTTCTTGATGTCATGACTGTTCATGGCGACGTTCCCAGGCATGTGCATGACTTGGTGCGACTTGTTGACGGTCAGGCGGCTAGCGCTTCCTTGAGCTCGGCGCGTGCCCGGTCGGCACGGGCGAGTCCCTGGTCGGTGAACGTCTTCTCCGATGACAGTCCAAGAGCAACGAGGGCATTCTTCCGGGCGGTAGGTCTTGGTCGTTCGTGGATACGCGGGCGCATCCGATGAGGAGCCCGGTCATAGTTTTGGATGTACCGTTTAGCCCCCCATCACCGGGCATTTTGCGTGAAGGTCTTACGGGAATCGACTGGCCCCACAACGCGGCGATCGTGATCCGGAAATTTTGGGTTGTGGTTGCTCCGGTGAGGGACCGGCTTACGGCAGGTTCGGGCACCTGTACCCCCCTGTTGTCGGAGATGGCCGGTAGATTCGCTTGGTATGCAACAGGGCTTCACGTTGAAGGACTTCAAATGACCAACACTCTGCTCGGCTCCTTGAGGGAGCAAATCCTGGACGAATCAGAACCTCTGGCAGGGCTCCTGCGCAAGTGCCTGCTGCTCGGTGCCGAAACCGGCTCTGAGTCATTGAGGCAATGGGCAAGATACGAGCTCTCTGGATATGACGACGACGCTGAAGTCCCCAGCTACCGGGTGCTGCCCTCGCCACCGATAACGGTGAGCTCAATTAGTGGCAATACCTGGGCCAAAGGTCAAACGTTCAATCGGCTCCAATTGCCTGTAGAGGCCCAGAAGGGCGTGCCGGAGTCATTTCCACTCCGTCAGCCCATCGAAGAGCTGGAGAGTCTCGCCGGGAGCTCTTCGATCTCCTTTTCCAGCACGGGCCTGGCCTATGCCCAAACCATTTGGAACGATGAGCTTGGCCCATTCCAGCAAATCCTGAGCATGTCTTACTCGCTTCCCGGGTCGATGCTCACAGGGATTCTAGGTCAGATCAGAACGCAACTCGTCGACGTCGTTGCCGACCTGACTGCAGAGACTCCGCTGACGGAGTTGCCAAGAAAACAAGCTGTGGACGCAGCCGTGGGCCAGCACATCGGTACGCAGTACAACACCACGATTCAGACCGCAAACGGTCCTACTGCCATCGGTTCGAAGGCAAAAGCCAAGGCCGAGGGGTTGAGTGTCGACGACGCGATCAGGCTGCTCGACGTCGTTCAGTCCACGGCAAAGGGAGTAGCTGACGACGAGAACCGATCTGAACTGATTGCGGCGGTCGAGGAAC
>NZ_CAKKMM010001290.1:0-1445 GCF_918698205.1 Microbacterium sp. Bi128
CAAGGACTTCTACGGTCCGCTCTTCGGGTGGACTTTCGACGACCCCATTCCGATGCCGCCCGGGCTCGACGGCTTCTACTACGCTGCGCGCCTCCGCGGTCAGCTGGTTGCCGGAATCGGACAGGCGCCGCCGCAATCGCCGCCGGGGTGGATCACCCACGTGCGTGTCGTAAACGTCGGGGAAGCCTTGGCTCGTGCCGAGCGGGCGGGGGGCAAGCGCCTGGCGCCGTTTGGTGCCGGCCCGGATGACCGCATTGCTGTGCTCGCCGATGCCACCGGCGTCCCGTTCTGCCTGCGGCAGGCAGGAGGGAACGACGGCGCCCAGCTGGCCAATGAGCCGAATTCCTGGGCCATGAGCTCGCTGCACACCACAGATGTCGGGCGGGCCCAGGCGTTCTACGGTGCAATGTTCGACTGGGAACTCGAACCCGTCCCGGACGCCCCCTTCTCGCGGTGGCTCCGCTCCGGCCGGGTAGTGGCGGTGGTGGCAGCCACGGACGGCGTCGCGGTCCCCCCGCATTGGAGCGTCAATTTCGCCGTCCGCGACGCGGACGTCATTGCCCGGCAGGTCGTAACACTGGGTGGCAGCATCTTGATGGCACCCATGGACACGCCGGGATATCGCAGCGCCGTGATCAGGGACCCCCAGGGCGGCACCATCGCGGTCAGCGCAACCACCGACTGACGCTTGCTGGAGAGCATGAGCGCCACACCGATTGGCGGCGCTGGTAGGGTCAGCCCATGGATGAAATTTTGGGGAAGTTCATCGACGATTTCGCGCGGCTCGTGGAGCTCGCGCAGTCCGGCCAGCGTCGGGAGCAACCGGGAACCCAGCTGCTGACTACGCTCACCGAGCATTTGGCGGTCCGGGCCGAATCAGTGTCAGTAGTGGTTGAAGAGATTCCGCCGCACCGATTCGTGGACGCAGACATCCTCATGGAAGAGCTCGCCGCGGAGGATCCTGAGTTCCGGCTCGTGGGCATCGGCGGCGGCGACCAACGCCACCATCACTCGCTGAGCGACATGCTGCAGCAGTCTCAGCTATATCCGCAGTTCCCCCTGGCCCAGCCGGACTACGCCAACTTAGCTGTCGGGCCGAACGAACAACGGCAGGCCGTGGCACTGGGGCTCTGGCTGTTCAGCCATGGAGGCAGTCCCATCGCCGTGCTGCAGCGGGACGCCAACCCTCGGTATGGCCGGCAGTCAGCGTCCCTTGAGGTTTTGGCCGGCGCTACAGATAAGGCCGCACGCTTCCTCTCGGAGTTCCGCCGTCGGATGCAGCACCGCAGCGTGCTCAAGGGACAGGTCATTTCCCTGGTGATGGGTGAGTATGGTCCCAGCGCGGCCGGGGTGACGTTCCATGCACGGCCAGTCCTTGCCGCGTCGGATGTCATCCTGCCGGATGGCCTGCTGGAGAAAGTGTCGGACCACGCCTTAGGTATCGC
>NZ_CAKKMM010001291.1:0-1445 GCF_918698205.1 Microbacterium sp. Bi128
GCAGCAATGAGGTCCACGCGCGGCGAACCGGCGTCCGCGCCCGGCAGGGGCAACGGGGGAAGGCCTGGTCGTACCGGCTGGATCTCGACCTCGCCGGAGTCGGACACCGATCCGACGGTTCCGAAGTCCGGGTTGGCGAAGGCATCGAGGCTGGTTGTGTGGCGCTTGCGCACTCCGGCCGCAGGGAAGATGCTCCCGGCAAACGCCAGCAGCACACCGATTCCGCGCGCCCGCGGAGAACCGGCGACGGCGATCGCGCGGGAGAGATTGCCAGGACCGTCCGGAGAGTCGGCGTCGGCAGCCTGCTGCGCTCCGGTGAATACGACCGGGCGGGGATCATCGTGGGTGAGGTCAACGAGATAGGCCGTTTCCTCCATCGTGTCCGTCCCGTGGGTGCGGACGACGCCCATAACCTGCGGATCGGCCAATGCTTCCCGGATCGCGTCGCAGATGGCGATCATGTCCCCGACTGTCAGCAGGTACGAGCCCTTCCGGAAAACGTCGAACACGCGGACCGGATGGGCCGCTGGCACGCCCATGCTGGCAAACACCTGCTCCCCCGTGTCGGACGCCACCGCGGCTCCGCCGGCCTCGGACGCACGGGAAGAAATCGTTCCTCCCGTGGCCAGCAGGACCACGTGGGGGCCAACTAAATCTGTGACGGTCATGTCCACTCCGTTTGTTCTGTAACTGTTTCCGCATGCTTACCCAATCGATTGGGTTGTTAGTTAAAAGTTATTCCTGCCATGTTTCCTGCAGATGCTCCCGGAAGTTTCAGGGGGGTAAATACTTCGCCGCCGGCTCCCGGGATTCCGTCTACCCAATCGATTGGGTACGCCGTTTGATTGACTATAGAATGTGAGGTGGGACACGTCAAGAGTGCCTGGACCAGAGATCCGGGCATTATCAGGCACTCTTGGTGATGACGACCTTTTGAGCTGAGGCAGGGGACTGAATGGAAGAGAGCACGGCCGATGGCCGCACCGTCACGCTGAAGGATCTCGCGAGCGAGCTCGGAATCCACCCCTCGACCGTATCCAGGATCCTGCACTCGGGCTCCGAAGTGGCGCGCGGGGCAGCCTCTGTAGCTACCGCCGAACGCGTGCGCGAGCTCGCGCGGAAGCGCGGCTACTCCCCCGACCCGCAGGCCGCCGGCTTGCGGACGCGTCGCACGCATCTCATGGGCGTGATAGTTCCCCGGCTTTCGGACCTCGTTCTGGCGATTATGTACGAGGGCATCGACGAAGCCGCGGCGGAGCTCGGCTATTCCACGTTTGTTATGAACTCGCGAGATGAGCCCGAGGAACAGCGCCGCAAGACGGACTCCATGCTGGCCCGACGCGTGGACGGGCTGATCATCGGCGACGCGCACCTGGACAGCGGCCTGTTGCGGGAGCTTACCTCCCGGAAGGTGCCGTTCGTGCTCATGAACCGGCGCGTCCCGG
>NZ_CAKKMM010001292.1:0-1442 GCF_918698205.1 Microbacterium sp. Bi128
GGCTTGGCGGCGGCCAGGCAGGTCACACTGACGGAGCGGGTCAGGCCAACGTAGAGCACGCGTGCCGAGTCAGCCTGGCGCCGGGCCAGGACCCGCTGCGCGACAGTCGAGGAGTCGGCCGCTCCGGTGAGCGGCTTGAATCCCTTGGTGCCGAACGGCCAGGGCCAGAAGCGGATCCAGCGTCCGACGAGGGGATCGCGGACGTCGATCTCATCGACGCCTTCGACAGCCACGCCCCACGGTTTAGCTACGACGTCGGTGTCGAGGCTTGCCAGTACAACGGCCGGCCATTCCAGCCCCTTGGCCTTGTGGTAGGTCAGCACGTTCACGACGTCGTCGCCGAAGTTCTCGCTGCCGGTGCTTTCCGCGTCCGCAAGAAACTTGAGCGACCCGCTCAGCGTGACGGGCTTGCTCAGCGCGGCACACGACTCGTAATACTGCTCCAGCAGGGAGCGCAGCGCGTCCAGATTCTTGAGCCGGGTTCCCGGGTTGCTCCACGTCTTGATGAGCCGGGCGATCCCGAGGCGCGATGAGACCTCTTCCATGATTTCGGTGGGCGTGCATACCGTCGCCAGGCCGCGGAGCTCAACCAAGCCGGACACCAGCGGGTCGCTGGCCCAGCGCTGGAGCTCTTCCCGGGGTTCCTCGGCGTCGAACAGTGCGGGGACCCAGCGGCCGAACTGGGGATGGTCAGGATGCAGGTGCGCCAACTCAGCCAAGGCCACGGTGTCGTCGTCGGACGCGACGAAGGCCATCCCGGCGCGGACCAGCTGAATTTCCCGAGCGGCGAACAACGAGGAGGTGTTGGTGGTCGCCTTGACTCCGAGCGCCGCCAGTTCCGCGGCAATGGCCGCCACAGCGTCGTTTGACCGGGCGAGGACCGCGACTTCGGACCCCTTGAAGTTACGCCGCTGCAGCAGATCCACGACGCCGGCGGCGACCGCCCGCCGCTGCTCCGGCACGGTCTTGGCAGCCAGTGTCCAGGCCTCCCTGGCGCCGCCCAGGGCGTTCTTGGGATGCGCGGCGTCGAGGCAGGCCTGGGGCACCGTTAGAAGGATTTCGTCCTCGCTCAGCTCCGGGAACATGGCGAGGCTGATCGCGTTCGAGAGGTCGATGACGGATTCTTTGGAACGCCAGGAATCATGCAGCTGGGTCTTGCTCTCAACCCGGGCGGCCACGGCTTTCATCAGCTCCGGGTCAGTGCCTCGGAATTCGTAGATAGCCTGCTTGGAGTCGCCCACCCAGACCACCTTGTCCACCAGCTCAGCGAACTTGGTGAACAGCTGGAGTTGCAGTGGGCTGGTGTCCTGGAACTCGTCCACCACCATGAACTTGATGCGGCCGGTGATGGAGGCGCGGAATTCCGGGTTGTTCTCCAGCAGATCCAGAACCAGGGTTTCCTGGTCCGCGAAGTCAATCAGTCCGTATTGCCGCTTGAAGTC
>NZ_CAKKMM010001293.1:0-1442 GCF_918698205.1 Microbacterium sp. Bi128
GCTGAAGCGCACGCTAAGCACGTGGGACCTCATGATCATGGGGGTCGCGGTTGCCGTGGGCGCCGGGATCTTCTCGGTCGGCGCCAAGGCCGCCGCGAACTTTGCCGGCCCCGCCGTCACCATCTCCTTCGCGATCGCCGCCGTCACCTGCGCGCTCGCCATCATGTGCTACGCCGAGTTCGCCACGGCCATTCCGGTGGCAGGCTCCGCCTACGTCTTCACCTACGCGACCATGGGTGAGATCCTGGCGTGGATCATCGGCTGGAACCTGATCCTCGAACTCTTCACTGCCGGCGCCGTGATTGCGAAGTACTGGGGCATCTACCTCAGCAAAGTCTTTGCGCTCATGGGCGTGGACATTCCGCCGTCGATCTCCCTGGGCGGCGTCGACCTCTACTGGGGCGCCTTCCTGATCGTTGCCATCTTCACCGTGCTGCTGGTCCTCGGGACCAAGCTCTCCGCCCGCGTCGGCAACATCTTCACGCTCATCAAGATCGCGGTGGTCCTCTTCGTGATCGTCGTCGGCTTCACGTACGTGAAGTTCGAGAACTACGCCCCGTTCGTCCCGGCCTCCGAGCCGACCGGAGGCACCGGAACCGCGGATGTCCTCAAGCAGTCGTTCTTCGGCTTCCTGACCGGCGCCGCCCCGGCCCAGTATGGAACCCTCGGTATCTTCGCCGGCGCCGCCCTGGTCTTCTTCGCCTTCATCGGCTTCGACGTCGTCGCCACCTCGGCCGAAGAGGTCAAGAACCCGCAGAAGACGCTGCCCCGCGGCATCTTCGGCGGCCTGGCAATCGTTACCGTGCTGTACATCCTGGTGTCGCTGGCGTTGACCGGCATGGTCTCCTACACCCAGTTGGCTGAGGCCAAGAACCCGACGCTCACCACCGCCTTCGAGGCGGTCGGCAACACCGACGCCGCCAAGGTCATTGCCTTTGGCTCCCTCGTGGGCCTGACCACCGTGATCATGGTGCTGCTCATGGGCCTCTCGCGCGTGGTGCTCGCGATGAGCCGCGACGGCCTGCTTCCGCGCTCCCTGTCCAAGACCAGCTCGGTGCGGGGGACGCCGGCCCGCCTGCAGATCATCTGCGGCGCCGGAGTGGCGCTCGTCGCCGGCCTGACCAACGTGGACCTGCTCGAGGAAATGATCAACATCGGGACCCTGTCCGCCTTCGTGATGGTGAGCCTTGGCATACTGGTGCTGCGCAAGAAGCGCCCGGACCTGAAGCCGGCCTTCCGTGTCCCGTTTGGCAAGGTGCTCCCTGTCGTCTCTGCGGTCCTGTGCCTGTATCTCATGACGAACCTGGCCGTGGAAACCTGGATCTTCTTCGCCATCTGGCTCGTGATCGGTATTGCGATCTACTTCGCCTACGGCCAGCGCCACTCCCGGCTGAATGAAAAGTTCGCGGAGGCCCGCGCCTCGGTGAACGGCACGGCCAGCG
>NZ_CAKKMM010001294.1:0-1441 GCF_918698205.1 Microbacterium sp. Bi128
ACCCCGGACAGCAAGTAGGGACCGGCTCCCACAGCCCCCCCAAAAAAACAGCAGCGTCCGGCACCGGGTATCCTCCCGGCGCCGGACGCTGCTGTTTAAGGGCTGGAATCCCTTGGTGCTGACGACGGCGTGACGCTGACGGCGGCGTGACGCTGACGGCGGCGTGACGCTGACGGCGGCCGCTGAGCCCTATTGGGCCTTCGGCACCGACCTCAGGACGACGGCGGCCAGGACGCAGGCCCCGGACATCAGGACCAGTGCAATGGACGCTGTGACGTGCACGCCCGAGTCGAAGGCGGTGCGCGCGGCCGCCGTCACCGCCTCGGCCAGGGGCGCCGGAAGCATCCGGGCCAGATCCACAGCGCCGGCCAGGGTTTCACCGGCCTGGCTGGTGGCCGCCGCCGGGGCGAGTTCGGACACGCCCGCGGGAAGCCGGAGGTTGCCCTGGTAGGAGGCCGTCAGGATTGAGCCGAGAATCGCCGTACCCAGCAGGGACCCCACTTCGTAGCCCGTCTCAGAGATAGCGGCGGCTGCCCCTGCCTTGTCGGCGGGCGCCGCACCCAGGATCAGGTCATTGGAGATCGTCTCCGCGGCCCCCACCCCCAGGCAGAGCACCAGCAGGGCGGCAAGGAGCAGCGACGGGCCCTGGCTGTGGTCGCCGAATGCCACCACGAAATAGCCCGCCGCGCTCAGCAGCAGGCCGCCGGCCACCACAAAGCCGGGCCGCACCTTGCGCACCAGCGGGACCACGAGCAGCCCCGCTACAACCGTGGCGATGAGGGCCGGGACCATGGCGACGCCGGAGGCCGAGGGGGACTGGCCCTCCAGCAGCTGCAGGTGCTGGGCCAGGAAGAGAATGAAGCCGTTGAAGGAGAACAGTGCCAGGACGTTGGCCACAATGGCCGTACTGAAGATCCGGTTGCCAAACAGGCTGACGTCGAGCATCGGCGCGGTGCTGTGGTCTGTCCTGTGGATACGGGCAAGCGCGCGTTGCCGCCGGATGAACACATAGCCCATGAGCAGGCCGGTTCCGATGCTCGCGAAGGCCTCGGGAGCCGGCCCGTGGGTGGCAAGGGCTTTGATCCCGTAGACCACCGGCACCATGACCAGCAGGGACAGGGCAATGCTGGGCACGTCCACCCGGCCCGGCTTCGGATCGCGGGATTCCGGGATCAACGCCGGCCCGAGCAGCAGCAGCGGCAGGATGATCGGCACCGCGACCAGCAGGACGGCGCCCCACCAGAAGTGTTCCACCAGCCAGCCGCCGACAATCGGGCCGAGGGCGGCGCCGCCGGAGAAGCCGGCGGCCCAGACCGCCACCGCCAGCCTGCGCCGGTTGGGCTGCGGAAAGATGTTCCGGATCAGCGACAGCGTGGACGGCATTAGCATGGCGCCGAAAAGGCCAAGCCCGGCGCGGCCGGCGATCAGCCATTCCGCACTC
>NZ_CAKKMM010001295.1:0-1440 GCF_918698205.1 Microbacterium sp. Bi128
GCCCAGATAGACCCACCGGGACGATTCCGTTCCGGGTTTGGGCATCCGCTCGAAAATCATCAGGTTGAGCATCCCGACGAGTTCGCCGCCGTAGTCGGCCACAAAGAACTTTCGGGGACTGGCATTCATCCACTCCATGAAGACGGCGTCGAAGGTGGGATCGTCCATGGGCGCGGGGTCCTGTTCCGCCGCCCACGTGGCCCTTAGCGTCGCAAGGCTGGGCACATCGTCTGGGCGCCCTTCGCGAATGATGAACATGGAAGTACCCTACTTTGGCGGGGCGCCCTCCCACTGAAGGTCCGCAGGGCGACCTCGAAGAAGCGGCACGACGCTGAGCCTGACATCGACACAAACCAGGTCGGCCTCATGATCGCGGATCAGTTTCCGGGGTGGGCCGGGCTCCGTCTGAAGCCGGTGTCATCCAGCGGGACGGACAACGTCATGCTCACGCTCGGTGACCGGCTCGTCGTCCGGCTTCCCCGCACGGCCGCCGCGGTTCCCGCGCTCTCCAAGGAGTGGAAATACCCGAGGCTTCTTGGTCCCGGCATCGCCTTCGCCTGTGATCCTTGGAGGCACTGGCGTTCTCGGCCGCGCGATTGCGTGGCGGCTGATCCGTGCCGGCTGGGCCGTGGACGTGACGGGCCGGGACCGGACCAAGATGCCGGCTGACCTGGCTGCCGCCGGTGCCCGATTTATCGCCGCCGAACGTCGTGACGACGCCGCACTGGCCGGGGTGATGGCCGGTGGTGCCGATCTCCTCGTGGACGCGGTGTGCTACACCGAGGCCGACGCCCGGCAACTCCTGCCGCACCTGGCCGCGGTGACCTCTGCCGTCATGCTCTCGAGCAAGGCTGTGTACGTTGACGCCGCCGGCAATCACGTCAATTCCGAGGTAGCGCCCCGCTTTGATGCGCCGATCCTCGAGAACAATCCGACCATGCGGCCGGGAACCGGGGACTACCAATCCCGGGAAGGCTATGGCGCCAACAAGGTGGCTGCAGAGAACACCCTCCTGGGCAGCGGCCATCCCGTGACGGTGATCCGGGCGTCCAAGGTACATGGTGAGGGCGCGGCCCTGCCCCGGGAATGGATGTTCGTCAAACGGGTGCTCGACCGGCGCCGGGCCGTGTTCCTGGCCCATGCTGGGCAGGGCGCGGACCACACGACGGCAGCGGTGAACACGGCGGCCCTCGTGGAACGGGTTGCCGCCGTGCCAGCGGCACGAATCCTCAACAGCGCCGATCCAGATGCGCCGAATGCCCGGCAGATCGCCGCAGCAATTGCCCGCTACCTGGGCCACCACTGGGAAGAGGTGCTTCTGGATGACAGCGCACCCACGGGCCTCGGTGACCATCCGTGGGATTTCCGGCCTCCGCTGGTACTGAGCACCAAGGCCTCCCTTGACCTCGCCTATGAACCTGTTGGGACATACGCTCAGAC
>NZ_CAKKMM010001296.1:0-1440 GCF_918698205.1 Microbacterium sp. Bi128
CCGCGGATCTTGTTGACGATCAGGGTGGCCAGGGCCTCGCCCTCGATGTCTTCGGCAATGATCAGCAGCGGTTTGTTGGACTGCATGACCTTTTCCAGGACAGCAACCAGTTCCTTGACGTTGGAGATCTTGGAGTTGACGATCAGGATGTACGGATCCTCAAGGACCGTTTCCTGGCGCTCAGCGTCGGTGACGAAGTAGGCGGAGATGTAGCCCTTGTCGAAGCGCATGCCTTCGGTCAGCTCCAGCTCGAGGCCGAACGTGTTCGACTCCTCGACGGTGATGACGCCTTCCTTGCCGACCTTGTCGAGGGCTTCGGCGATCAGGGCGCCGATCTCGTTGTCGCCGGCGGAGATGGACGCGGTGGCGGCGATCTCTTCCTTGGTCTCGATTTCCTTGGCGGAGGCCAGGAGCTCGACGGTGACCGCGTCAACAGCCTTCTCGATGCCGCGCTTGAGGGACAGCGGGTCAGCGCCGGCCGCGACGTTGCGCAGGCCTTCCTTGACCAGGGCTTGTGCCAGCACGGTTGCCGTGGTGGTGCCGTCGCCTGCGACGTCATCCGTCTTCTTGGCAACTTCCTTGACCAGCTCGGCGCCGATCTTTTCGTAGGGATCGTCCAGCTCGATCTCCTTGGCGATGGAAACACCATCGTTGGTGATCGTGGGGGCGCCCCACTTCTTTTCGAGGACGACGTTGCGTCCCCGCGGGCCGAGGGTGACCTTGACGGCGTCGGCGAGGATGTTCAGGCCCCGCTCAAGACCGCGGCGTGCCTCTTCATCAAATGCAATGATCTTGGCCATAACGGCAGTAGTCCTTTCGGGACAGTCGTTAAGAATGAACCTTCGCTGTGGTGCCCGCGACGGACGATCCCAACCCCGCGGCCTCTGTATGCCGCCGGGTCCGGGATCTCACCCCAGCAAGGTGTTTCTTTAGCTCCTGGACCGGCTGCCCCACTTCGCGGCCGGGCGGACCGGGCGTCGTGTTAGCAGTCAGTGCGCTGGAGTGCTAAATCAATAATTAGCACTCCCCCGGGGAGAGTGCAAGCAGTGGCCGGCCGGAACCGGCCGCCACGCGGGCACAATACGCTACGAGCGATCAGCCGCCGCTGCTGCTCGCGGCTTCTGTGCCGTCCACCGTGGGCAGGTTGTCCTCGCCGTAAGTCGAAACCATGTAGTTCGCTTCGGTGATGTCGCCGTGGGCATCAAAGTTGATCCGTCCGGACTGGCCGTCGTAGTCCGGCCGCTGGCCTGCCCGGAGGACGCCGACGCAGTCCTTGTAGCTCGTGCATGACTCGCTGGGCGGCTGGCTGCCGCCGGCCCCGGTTCCGCCTGCTGCCGGGGTTCCGCCGGAGACCGCGACGAGGGACGCCGCGATGGAGGTGCCGGCGTCGTCCTCTGCGGCGGCGGCGGCGACGGCGGCCAGGACGACGGCGTCGTACGT
>NZ_CAKKMM010001297.1:0-1440 GCF_918698205.1 Microbacterium sp. Bi128
GGCATGACCTTGTGGAAGGCGGGCAGCTCGCCGCCGGCGACGCCGCCAGCACCGCGGCAACGGTGACCGTCCGCTGGGTGGCGATTGGCGCCGTCGTACTGCTCCTGGCGGCAAGCTACCTGGCGATTACCGCCGGTTAGAGCGGTCCTGCACGGGGCCGGCATCTACTGGCCCCGTGTTCCGTCAGCCGGCCCGTCGTTGCGGGGATCCTCAGGCGCCGAGGCGCCAAGTCCGGTGACGGTACCTGCCTGCACCGCGGCACCCCCATGATCGGCCGCCTTCTTGGCATTGAACTTCTTCTGCCGTGGGTCAAAGGCGTCCCTCAGGCCGTCGCCGATGAAGTTGATGCTGAGGCAAATGAGCACGATGAACATGCCCGGGAACCAGAAGAGCCAGGGCCGTGTGGCGAAGGCCTGCTGGTTCTGGGAGATGAGCAGGCCCAGTGACGTGTCCGGGGCCTTGACGCCGACGCCGAGGTAGCTCAGCGCCGTTTCGGTGAGGATCGCGGCGGACATGGTCAGGGTCACGTTCACGATCAGCACGCCGACGGCGTTGGGCAGGATGTGCTTGAAGATGATCCTGGCGTTGCTGGCGCCGGAAATCCGGGCCGCATCCACGAACTCGCGTTCGCGCAGGGACAGGAATTCGCCGCGCATCAGTCGGGCCAGGGCGACCCAGCTGATCAGGCCAAGGAAGATTCCGAGGGCCAGGACGCCGTTGGTGCTGGCGAAGGAGGCGAACCAGCTCCCCTGGTCCCGGCGGCCGGCGAGGGCGGCCATGACGGCGGCCAGCAACAGGGCCGGAATGATGATGATGACGTCGGTCAGGCGCATCAGGATGGCCTCGGACCAGCCGCGGAAGTACCCGGAGATGGCACCGACCACGACGACGATCAGGCCGGCGATGAGGCCGATCACGATCATGATGGTGATGGACTGCTGGGCGCCGCGCATGGTCATGGCGAAGAGGTCGCGGCCGATCCGGTCCTGGCCGAACGGATGTTCGCCCCAGGCGAGCGGCCACAGCGAAGAGGTCGGTGCGCCGCCGTTGACCAGTGGCGAGACTTGCGTGTGGGAGTACTTCCACCAGCCGGGGATTCCCAGGTAACCCACCGAGGTGAAGGCCAGGATGAATATGAAGGCGAACACCACGAGGCCGATAATGGCGCCGGAGTGTCCGAGGAAACGCTTCCGGACGATCTGGCCCTGGCTGAGACCCTTGGCCTCAAGGACCGGCTCAACGCCGGCCGCGGCTGATATCCGCGAGGCTTCGTCTTCGGCCATGATTACTTCCTGCTGACTTGGCTGGCTCATGCTTTTACCCTTACGCGCGGATCCAGTGCGGAGTAGGCGAGGTCCGCGATGAGGTTGAAGACCATGGCCGTGATGGCCACGCAGATGAAGACGCCCATGACCGGGTTGGGATCGGTGTGCGCGATCC
>NZ_CAKKMM010001298.1:0-1438 GCF_918698205.1 Microbacterium sp. Bi128
ACTCCAGCCCGTAGTCCGGGCTCATGCGGCTCGGGGACATGGCCATGAACTCGGCGAAGTAGTCGAGCACGCGGGCCTGGTTGACGATGAGATGCGGGAACTCGCTGATCCCGCCCGGGTCATCGAGGGTGCGCGCGCTGCGGACGATGTTCGAGGGGTCCGCGGGATCCGGCTTCCAGAACGCCATCTCCGTGATGCGGTACGCCTCGGCGATGATCCGCTCGGCGAAACCGAAGGCCTGGAAGGTCTCGACGCTGCGGGCCTGGATGCCGTCGGCCTGGCCGATCGCGAGCCGGCCCGGCCGGCGTTCCACGATCCGGGTGGTGACACCCGGGAACTGGGACAGCTGGGCTGCGGCGAGCATGCCGGCGGGGCCGGAGCCCACGATCAGCACATCTACCTCGTCGGGAAGGTGTGTGGGCCGGTCGATGCCGGCGCCGGCGGCCGGCTGGACCCGCGGGTCACCGGATACGTAGCCGTGGTGGTGGAAATGCACGGGCTTTCCTCACTTCGTTGTGTGGCGGCCTGTCAACGGCCTAGCGTGTTCGATATTAGAACGTGACGTTCGATAATAGAATTTCGGTCCCTGATCCAAAACTGTACGTCAGATATGACGCAGGTTACAAGTGTCCCCAAAGGCCCCGGCAAAGGCCCTGGCAAACATCCCCGCGCAAGGGGTTGACGCTCCCCGGCTTCCGGGCCATAGTGTTTCGTATACGATTTCATACTCGATGAGGAGTAACACTTGGAACAGGTCACCGACCACATCCTGGCCGCGGCCCGCAAGGTCATCGCGGTGCATATCAACTACCCCAGCCGGGCAGCCCAGCGCGGCCGCACACCCGAGCAGCCCTCCTACTTCCTGAAGCCGTCCTCGTCGCT
The DNA here is from genome assembly GCF_918698205.1 of Microbacterium sp. Bi128. Classification (NCBI taxonomy): domain Bacteria; kingdom Bacillati; phylum Actinomycetota; class Actinomycetes; order Micrococcales; family Microbacteriaceae; genus Microbacterium; species Microbacterium sp. Bi128. Next base: position 883 of record NZ_CAKKMM010001298.1, read on the forward strand.
GGCTCTCGGTTCTGCATCAGCGCCTTCAACCGTGGAGCGCCCGGCCGGCTGCGAACTCCTCGGCTACGAGGGCGAGATCGCCCTGATCATCGGCAAGACCGCCCGCCGCGTGGGCCTCGAGGATGCGTGGAGCCATGTCGAATGGGTCACCGCCAGCAACGACCTCGGCGTCTACGACCTCCGCTACGCGGACAAGGGCTCCAACCTCCGCTCCAAGGGCGGCGACGGCTTCACGCCCGTGGGCCCGGGCCTGATCGCGGCAGACGCCGTCGATCCCGCCAAACTGCGGATCCGCACGTGGCACAACGGTGAACTGGTCCAGGACGACACCACCGTGGACCTGCTCTTCCCGTTCGCCCGGCTCGTGGCCGACCTGTCCCAGCTGCTCACCCTCGAAGAGGGCGACATCATCCTCACCGGCACCCCCGCCGGGGCGTCGGTGGCCACGCCGGGCGACGTCGTCGAGGTGGAAGTCAGCGCGACGACGGGAGGCGCCGCCGGCGGCGGGCTCACCACCGGCCGGCTGGTCACCCGGGTGGAGGAGGGCACGACGCCG
>NZ_CAKKMM010001299.1:0-1438 GCF_918698205.1 Microbacterium sp. Bi128
GCGCGGCGCGGCCCCAGGAGGCGTCGAATTCTTCACCGGTGGACCAGGCGACGCCCACGTAGTGGGTGGATACGGTGTCGCCGGCTTTGGCCTCGGCGCCGTCCCCTTCGATCAGGTCGGTGATGACCAGTTCGGTGGGGACGTCTCCTACGGGGAAGTCAATTTCCGGCTTCTCGCGGTCGAGGTTGCGCTGTCCAAATGACATGGTTACTCCTTTGAGGTGACGTGTAGTGGTGGCAGTTGTAGCGGTGGATTACTTGACGCCGAGGATATCGACGACGAAGACGAGGTCGCCCTTCGCGTCGCCCTGGCCCTGATCTCCGTAGGCGAGGTCCTTCGGGACGACCAGGAGGACGCGGGAGCCGACCGTCTTGCCGGTCAGGCCCTGGGTCCAGCCCTTGATGACGCCGGTCAGCGGGAAGGTGGCCTTCTTGCCACTCTCGAAGCTGGAGTCGAAGACCTTGCCGGTGGCGAGGGCGACGCCGACGTAGTTGACGGTGATTGTGTCGGTCTCCTTGAGGGCCTGGCCCTTGCCGGTGATGAGGTCCTGGGAGACCAGCGCGGTCGGCGCCTTGACGCCGGCGACGGAGATCTCCGGAACGCCCTTGTCGTTTTCCTTGACGGTCGGCAGTCCGGCCGGCGGGGTGACGGCGTCGCCTTCGGGCTTGTCCAGGACCGGCGGTGCGTCCTTGGCTGAGAGCACCTTGACGATCAGGAGCTGCGTCGGCTTGGCCTCGGCACCCTCGGCTGCGGCCTGGCCGGGAACGGCGAGGGCGAGGTGCGAGCCGATCTTGGCGCCCACGAACGCGTTGTAGATGACGGGGCTGCTGCCCTTGAGCTCGTCGTTCAGTTCCAGCGGCTCGGGATCGTTCGGGAACGTGTCCTCGAGGGTGGAGCCGTCCTTGCCGTTGAACGCCACAATCGAAATGTCGGCGATCTGGTTGGCCTTGACCCGGTCGCCACTGCCCTCGGTGACCACCTTGACAGTGGGTTCCTTGACGTCGAGCGGCTTGGTGAAGTCGACACCGGGGGCCTTCTTGTCACCGTTCTCAGTCAATTTGACCGAGTCCAGCTTGGCGGTCTCACCGGCGGACTGGCTGGTGGGTTCCGGAGCCGGAGGCGCTTCGTTGCCGCCGCAGGCGGTCAGCAGCAGCAGTCCGGGAAGAAGAATTGCTAGTAGTCGGCGCAATTGGAAACTTTCGTCGAGGCAGGGTGGACTCAGTGCCGTTCGGTTTCCCGTGGCAAAGAAAGCGGCGGCCGCAGGGCGGCCCTACCCCAGAATAACGTGCGAAGCTGGGTATCAGCCCATCGAGTCCAGCAGCGCATCCACCCGGTCGTCCACGCTCCGGAAGGGATCCTTGCACAGGATGGTCTGGTGGGCGCGGTCGTTCAGCTTCAGATGGACCCAGTCCACGGTGTAGTCGCGGCCGAGTTCCTG
>NZ_CAKKMM010001300.1:0-1437 GCF_918698205.1 Microbacterium sp. Bi128
AGCCGAAGACAAACGCCGGGCAAGGATCAACCTCATCGCCCACCTGCTCTCCAGCATCGACTACACCGAAGTACGGACAGAACAGGTGACCTTGCCGGAGCGGCCGAAGGCCGTCAACTACACGCGCCCGCCGCGGGAACTGTTCCGCTACGTCCCGGACTTCGCGGCGAGCCTCGAAAAGCCGGCCAAGGACTGAGCAGGATCGATTGGCTCAGTAGACTGCAGCATGGACATTGTGAAATACGTGACACCGTTCCTTGGCGCCTGGCAGGGACAAAACCGCTTGCGGCTCATGCCCACGGACGACTACAAGGCTTCGGCGGCCACCGCCACGGTGACGGTGACCGCCGCACACTTCGCGAGTGTCGCCTACACCTGGTCAGACGGTGAGAGCCCGCAGGAAGGCCTCCTGATCCTGGCCGGCGGCGCGTCCGGCGCGGATCCCGCCACCGCTGTGTGGCTGGACTCCTGGCACACGGGCAAGGCGCTGATGCAGTTCTCCGGCACTGTGGGCGGCGACGGTGTCCTCCGGCTCAACGGCTCCTATGCGGCGCCGACCGGCCCGGACTGGGGCTGGCAGATCCACCTGCACCCGGCGGACGGCTCGGGCGGACGCATCACCATGCACAACCTGGTCCCGGGCGAGGACCCCTACCAGGTGGTGGAGCTGGTACTCGACCGGTAGGGTACCGGCATGGACATCATCCTCGTACCCGGATTCTGGTTGGACGCCTCGTCGTGGGCGGACGTCACCCCGCCGCTGACCGCGGCCGGGCACAAGGTCCATCCGTTGACCCTGCCGGGCCTGGAGTCGGCGGATGCGCCGCGCGCCGGGATCGGCCTGCGCACCCACATCGACGCCGTCGTGGAGAAGATCGATTCCTTCGACGCGCCGGCGGTCCTGGTGGGCCACTCCGGCGGCGGGGCCATCATCCACGGCGCCGTCGACGCCCGCCCGGACCGGGTGGCCCGGGCTGTCTACGTGGACAGCGGACCGCTGGGGGAGGGTGGGGTCATCAATGACGAACTCCCGGCCGACGGCGACGAGGTGCCGCTGCCGCCGTGGGAGCTCTTCGAGGACCAGGACCTCACCGACCTGACCGACGAGCTGCGCGCCATGTTCCGTGCCCGTGCCATCCCGCAGCCCCGCGGCGTGGCCCAGGACCGGCAGCAGCTCTCGGATGAACGCCGCTTCGAGGTTCCGGTCACCATCATCGCCTGCGAATTCCCGTCCTCGATGCTGACGGAAATGGTTGCCGGCGGCCACCCGTTCGTGGCGGAGCTCGGACGGATCCGCCAGGTCGACTATGTGGACCTGCCTACCGGACACTGGCCGCAGTTCACCAGGCCGTCCGAGCTCGGCGCCGCCATTCTGGCCGCCGCCGACCGCACCTAAAGGAACCGGCTGGCCGGGTCACTGCTGAACTGGGGAAATCC
>NZ_CAKKMM010001301.1:0-1436 GCF_918698205.1 Microbacterium sp. Bi128
GCCTTAGCGACCTCGCGCAGTCTGATACCAGCACTCCACCCTTCCTGCCGGTGATCACGCCCAGCCTGCAACTGGTCCCGATCGCCGGACGGTTGGTGCCCTGCGTCGAGGAAACCCTGCTGTTGGGCCGGCGGGTCGGCGTCATCCAAGCCAAAGGCTACGTGCTGTCCGCCATCGGCTACGCGGCCAGGCTTTCGAGAGACACGCAGTCTGCGATATCCGTCATCACGGATGCAGCCGAACATTTCGCCGAGTTAGGAGATGACCTGGCCAGGGCGCAAACACTCCACCAACTTGGCTGCATTCTGCGCGACTGTGGCGACCACAGTGCGGCCGATGAGGCCCTGTCCTTGGCGCGGGAGCTTCGGCTCGGTCTGGGCGACCGACGCGGCGAGCTGCTGACCGAGATTAATATCGCCCTGCTCCGCGCCATGGGTGGTGATATCGACCGCGGCCTGACAGACGCTCGGCGTTGCCTTTCAGGGTTCGAGTCCGCGGGAGATCAGGTGGGGATGGGCGCCACGCTGACCATTCTCGGTGCCGCCGAACTGATGTCCGGGGAGGTCCGGGCAGCGCGGGAAATGTACAGGCAGGCAGCGGAAAAAGTCGCCCCATGGCGGCGACACACTGGCTGGCAGCGGTTGATGGTGGCAGAGCTATCCAACGAGCTCGGCGACCCGCATCGGGCGGCCCGAGAAATTGACAGGGCTGGGGAAATTTTCGACCGAACGAAATGCCTCATCGCCGGTCAGCGGCTGGCCGCACTGCGTAGGCGGGACCCGGATGATGATGTTGAGACGGCGTTGAGTGCTCGTTGAGTACGGTTCACTAGCGTGATTCCTGGATCTGACAAATAGATCTGACCAACCAACAGCAATCAGGAGGAACGCATCGTGACAACGACGCAGACTAGGCCGACCCGCATCGGCGACGCCACCATCGCCGAGTTCGCCGCCGGGCTGCGCGGCACGGTCGTCAGGCCAGGGGACGCGGACTACGACCACGAACGCAGCATCTGGAACGGGGCCCACGACCGGCGCCCGACGCTCATCGCACGCTGTGCGGGTGTGGCAGACGTGATCCGCACGGTCGATCTCGCGCGCAGCGAGGGGTTGCCGTTGTCGGTTCGCGGCGGTGGACATTCGATCCCCGGGTTTTCCACCGTCGACGACGGTATCGTGCTGGACCTTTCGCTGATGAAGGGGGTCCAGGTGGACCCTGCCCGCCGCCGCGTGGCGGCACAGGCAGGGTGTACCTGGAAGGACCTGGATGCAGAGACCCAGCAATTCGGGCTTGCGGTGACCGGTGGCCTGGTGTCCTCAACCGGCATCGCCGGCTGCACCACCGGCGGCGGCATCGGCTGGCTCGTGCGCAAGCACGGGCTGGCCAGCGACAACCTGGTCGGCGCCGACGTCGTCACTGCTGACGGGCAGTTT
>NZ_CAKKMM010001302.1:0-1432 GCF_918698205.1 Microbacterium sp. Bi128
CTCCTGGTCTGCCAGGTTCCGGTCACTCGATAGCTGAAGAGCTTCGGCGTCCGCATCGCAATCGACGACTTCGGGACCGGCTTCTCCTCGCTCAGCACGCTCGCTGCGCTGCCCGCGGACATTCTCAAGATCGACCGTGCCTTCCTGTCCGGGCTGCCTGGGGACGCCCCGGCCGCGGCGATGCTCGAGGGCATTCTGGAAGTGGCCCGGAAACTGGACCTGGCTGTCATCGCCGAGGGCATCGAGCACACCGGGCAGCTGGATCTCCTGCGCTCGCTCGGCTGCGGCATGGGCCAGGGCTTCCTTCTGGCCAGTCCCAGCCCGTCCCCCGTTCTCGAGGCGCTGCTGGCCTCCGGGGCCCGCCTGCAGCCACCGGCCGGCATGGACGCGACGGCGGCCGGCGCCTGAGCCAGCCGAAGGACCGGACCCGGAGGTCGGCGTTGTGCTCAAACGGCGGGGAAGACCAACGAGGGCTCGTCCGCGGTGGCCAGTGTCAGGACGGCCTCTTCCACCGTTTCGTGGTCCTCAAGTTCGCGTTCAACGCGGCGTAGGGCCGCGGCGACGTCGTGTTCCCGGAGGTCCCCCTGTATGTCCACGGCCGCCACGACGTAAAGCTTGCGCGGGCCGACGTATTCGAGATGCAGGTACGTGATGCGTTCGATCGCTGGGTGCTCGAGGAGGCGGCGGGCCATGGTGCCCTCGATATCGCCGGTCACGGCTTGCCCCACCAGGAAGCGCCGGTTCCGGTCGATCAGCACGACGGCAACCACGGCCAGGAGGATGCCCACCAGAATGGACCCCACGGCGTCCGGCACGGAGGACCCCGTGACCTGGTGCAGGAATATCCCGGCGAAGGCGATGAGCAGGCCAACAAGCGCTGCCCCGTCCTCGGCGAAGACGGCGCGCAGCGTGGGGTCGGAGCCCTTGAGGACCTGCTCCAGGGTGTTCCGGTCCAGCTCTCGCGCCGCCTTCCGGTTTTGCCGGAACGCCTGGATGAAGGACACGCCTTCAAGGACGAACGCGATGGTCAGCACCAGGTAGGCGATCCCATAGTCACCTGGCGGTTCCGGGGTGATCAGCTGCTGGATGCCGTGCATCACCGACACCACCGCGCCGGCCGTAAACAAGCCAAAGGCGGCGATCATTGACCATACGTAGGCCTCGCGCCCGTAACCCATGGGGTGGGCTTTGTCGCGTTTCCGCGCGGCTTTCCGTTCGGCGATGAGCAGGAAGACCTGGTTGCCGGTATCGGCCCAGGAGTGGGCCGCCTCGGCAGTCATGGACGCCGAGCCAGAGATAAGTGCGGCCACTGTCTTGGCTGCCGCGACAAGGACGTTCGCTGCAACGGCAATCAGCACCGTGAGCGATCCGGACCAGGACTTCTTACGCTTCACGCCATTTTCCTCCCTCGGCTGCAGGATGCATGCCAGGG
>NZ_CAKKMM010001303.1:0-1431 GCF_918698205.1 Microbacterium sp. Bi128
CCGGATGACCGCTGCTGTCCCCAGGAAAGGATCCAGTAACCATGACCCGATTCGTGATTGGCCCGGACGTTGCCCTTCATCTTGCCCTCGAAAGGTCGGCGGTTTCAGACGATCACCAGCTCGTGGCCCCGACGCTCCTCCGCTCGCAGGTGCTCTCGCTCCTGTACCAGTCAGTCCGGCGCGGCGACGTGACGCGGGCCGATGCCAATCGTCAGCTCGACTACATCCGGGGCCTTCGCATCCGGCTCCTCGGCGACCGCGTCCTGCAACGCACCGCGTGGAGCCTCGCCGAGGAACTTGGCTGGGATGACACCCTCGACGCCGAATACGTGGCCCTGGCCCGGCTTCAGGCAGACGCCTTTGTGACGCTCGACGCCGGGCTCGCCCGCTCCGTGCAGGGCCTCGTGACGCTCGCGGCACCTGAGGCGCTGCTCACTCCGCCATAGGGCGGCGGCGGCCGACTACCGCCCGGCGGTGCGTTCGAGCACCTGGCCGAGGATCCGCGCACCTTCCCTGAAAGCACCCGGATTGGGTCCGGCGAAGTTCAGCCGGATGAACGGTCCGGCCGGTTCGGCCGGGAACCACTCGGTACCGGCCGCGATGATGACCCCCGCGGCCTCGCAGTCCCCGACGAACTGGTCGACGTCGGTCCCGTCGGGAAGGCGGGCCCAGAGATTGAGCCCGCCCGTGGGCACGTGCTCCACGTGGGCCAGCGGGGCAAGTTCCCGCAGGCTGCTGAGCATGAGATCACGGCGGGACTGGAGCTGCAGCCGCAGTCCGCGCAGGTGCGTCTGCCATCCCGGCTGCGTCACGACGTCGAGGGCGGCCGCCTGGAGAACACCGCTGACATACATCGATTCGGCTCCCCGGTCGGCCAAAATGCGCTCACGCGCCGGGCCGCGGGCGATCACCGCGGCAATGCGTATGGCCGGGGACACGCTCTTGGTCAGCGAGCGGAGGTAGACGACGTGGCCGGAATCGTCGAGGCTGGCAACGGGCACGGAATCGGTGGCGATGCCGAAATCATGTGCCCAGTCATCCTCCACCAGGAACGCACCGTGTTCGCGCACCACGTCGAGCACCTGCTCGCGCAGACGGGCGGGCCATTGCGCGCCGGTGGGATTCGCAAAGTTCGGCTGCGCATAGAACACCCGCGCGCCGGTCTCCTCAAAGGCGCGGGCCAGGTCCTCGGGGTCCGGACCTTCGGGACCGCTGGGGACCGGAACAACACGGACACCGGACTGCGCCGCAGCCCGAAGCGCCCCCCAGTAGGTCGGGGACTCCACCAGCAGCGGCTGCCCACTGCCCACCAGCGCCCGGAACACGGAGCTGAGCCCGCTCTGGCTCCCCGGCAGCACAATCACGTCGCGTGGTGTTGGCGGGGTGACGCCTGCCGGGGTGGAGGCCCGGAGTTCGTGCGCGAACCAGGAC
>NZ_CAKKMM010001304.1:0-1431 GCF_918698205.1 Microbacterium sp. Bi128
GGACCAGCTCAGGGACTGGGCAGCCGAGACCAACGAGACCTTGGCCCTGGTCCTGGCGGATGCCTGGTACGTGGAAATCTTCGACCCCGTCTGGGGCCGGAACGATGTCCTGTTGGCCGCCGTACTCGAGGCGCTGCAGGCCGCTTAGCCGGCGGGAACGCGCGCCGCGCTGCCGGCGGCGACCCGGTTCCCGGTAAATTCACATATCGGTCGCATCCCACCCGATGCTCGCGGCCTCGTCCAGGGTGCGCGCCTCGAAATGCTCCAGCATGTCCTTCATTGCCTCGAGGCCCTGCTTGAACAGGGCAGAATCCCGCCACTGTTCAATCTGTTCCAGGGACTCCCACGGGCCGGTGCTGATGAACCTGTTCTTGACGTCGCGATCGTGCATCAGCACGGCTTTGGCGTTGGGAAAGTCTTCCTTCGTCTTCCTGGCCAGATCCCGCCAGGCCTGCACAAAATCGTTCTCGCGGCCGGGATGCACCAGCCAGATTCCGAGCGTATAAACAGACACGTCGATCGCCTCCATTGTCCGTACGGGTAGATACGCCGATTATGTTCCTGTCCTCCGGCCGGCGGTAGTGCCGGACCGCCCGGAGCCCGGTTGTGGCCGCAAATGAACCGTTGTAAGGGTGAAGTGGAAGGCCTAGCATGTGGGCAGACCCCCACTCTGGGGCCAGCCTCGGACCTTCCATCGTTGGGAGCGGGCACACGTTCGGATGCCGATGTCCCGGGCGAACACAGGATAGGAAAAACGATGAGCAAATATCTGTTCGAAGCGAACTACGTCGGCGACGGAATCAAGGGACTCATGCGTGAGGGCGGCACCAAACGGCGTGATGCCGTTGTCGAAGCCCTCAAATCGGTGGACGGCTCGCTGGAAAGCTTCTACTACGCTTTCGGGGAGACCGACGTTGTCGGAGTCTTCGATATCCCCGACCAGGCCGACGCCGTCGCCCTGTCACTGATGATCAATTCCACCGGCGCCGTGAACCTGCACATGAAACCGCTCATGTCAGCAGAGGATCTCGACGCGGCAGCCAAGAAGACGCCGTCGTACCGGGCCCCCGGGCAATAGCCCACACGGTGCCCGGCGTGCCGCTGCGGGGCCAGCCCCCGGGCTGGCCCCGCACCGGCAGCGCCGGATGTTTTAGCGCAGCCGCGCTAACTGCCTGGCGGTCGTGCTACTTGGCGCCGTTGTATTCCTCGTCGGTCACGAGGTCACCCCACTCCGACTCCGCGCCCTCCGCGGGCGCTTCCCACATCGCGAGGTGGGTCATGAAATGGTCCGGCGCGGCCCCGTGCCAGTGCCATTCGCCCGGCGGCGTGTAGATCGTGTCGCCGGGGCGGATTTCGGTCACTTCGCCGCCGCGGGCCTGGACCAGGCCGACACCTTCGGTGACGTGCAGGGTCTGTCCGACGGCGTGCGAG
>NZ_CAKKMM010001305.1:0-1430 GCF_918698205.1 Microbacterium sp. Bi128
CGGGACCGACGCCGGAACCACCGGCTCCGGGACGCCCGATCCCTGGACCATTGGCCGGCCGCTTCAGCTCTCACCGGAACTCGCCGGCTACCTGCGGGCCAGCCTGTGCATTCCGTCATGGCGGGATGCGGTCCTGGTGATGGCGGCCGCCGGACGGTCTGCGGCCGAACGCGGCGCCGAGGACTTCGGTATCTTCGACCCGGACCCCGGGTCCGCCGCTTTCCCCGATAACACGCCCGCCTCACGGCTCCGACCCACGCCCAGCCCCCTGCCGGGTCCAATGTCCGGCCGCACTTCCCGGTCCAAGTCCGCTCCGCGGATACCCCTGCCGGTGGCACCCGGCAGCGGCGGGTCCGCCGGCGGCGCCGTGCCTGCAGCCGGGGCTGTTCCCGGTTACGGGGAAGTCCTGCTCGGACTGGCGCCGTCGGTTCCGGACTGGACCCTGATGGTCGGGCTCGAGCGGGTCCTGGAACGGCTCGGCCGTCTTGGTGACGGGGAGGCAACGGCAGCCGCCGTGACGGCGCTGGGCTGGATCGAATGGTGCCGTGGCCGCGGCTCCTACGCCGACGCGCTCTACCGGCAGGCCCTGCAGGGCCACCCGGGGTACAGGCTCGCGGAACTGCTGGCGGAGCTTGGCCGGCGCGGCACCCTTTGCGGCTGGGCTGCCAGGCGGGAGGCGGCCTGGCAGAAGTTTGCCCCGGACGCGGCATGAGGTCCTGACGCGGCGGGCGAAGCCGCCGCGATATCGCCGACCCGGCGTCGCGAAAGGCACCCGGCCTGAAAACCGTGAGACAATGGTTGCCGAGACCCGGTTGGGTCCGTGTATCAAGTGCCCTAAATGTTCCTTGGAAACAGGGAACATTAAGGCCGCGCCAGCAGTTCTACTAAGTGGCTCTGCTGGTCGTGGTTGCACCTGATGTTGAACACGGACTTGACAGGGTCATAGTGGTGTTGCCCGTATGGTGATTCCGCAGACCGCAGCTAGAAAGGTTTTCAGTGACCCCGTCTTCCGCGAAGAAGGAACCCGCCGACCAGGCCGAATTGTCCCCTGAGGAGAAGAAGGCGGCGACCAACGCCAAGCGCGCCGCCACGCGCGCAGCCAACAAGGCTGTCAAGGACGCCGCTTCCGCAGAGGGTGGCGACACCGTAACCGGAGTCGCCAAGCCTGAGCCCAAGAAGCGCGGGCCCAAGCCCGGCGCGAAAGCCGCGGCAGAAGCCGCCGGCAACTCTGCCAGTACGTCTGACGATGACGTCGACGCCGAAGAGGATCTCGACGACATCACGCCCGACGCCGCCGAGCTCGGCGACGAAGTAGAAGGCGAGGAAGTCGCCGGCAAGGCCGCGGCCACCACCGGCTCCGGCTTCGTCTACTCCGACGCCGACGACGACGACGCTCCGGTGCAGCAGGTTATGTCTGCCGGCGCCACCGC
>NZ_CAKKMM010001306.1:0-1424 GCF_918698205.1 Microbacterium sp. Bi128
CTTCACGGAGTCGATCACCCGGTAGTACGCCACTGCCGAGATATCGACGCTGACGTTGTCCTGGGTGATGATGCCCTGTGACTGGATCGGCATTGTCACGATCCGCAGGCTCACAAGCTGAAGCCGGTCTACCACCGGGATGATGAACCGCAGGCCGGGCATCCGTACCGCGACCACCCGGCCCAGGCGGAACAGGACGCCCTGTTCGTACTGGCGCACAATCTTGATCGACATCTTGGCGAGAATAGCCACCAGGACGATGGTCAACAGCCAGATGATGATGGCGGTCCAGTTCATCGGGATCACTCTTCCTTGACTAGCAGGAACCCTGCTTAAATTCTCCCACCGGCAGCCCCGAAAGGCCGCAGTGCGGCTGTGCCGGCCGGGAGAACGTAGAATGGACAGCGGATGGGTTGACCAGGCGGCCGCGCGTCACGCAAGTGGCTCGAGGAACGTCCGGGCTCCGCAGAGCAGGGTGGTGGGTAACGCCCACTCGGGGTAACCCGCAGGCCAGTGCCACAGAGAACAGACCGCCTGCGTGGGGCGTGTGCTTGCACACGCCGCAGGGCAGGTAAGGGTGAAACGGTGGTGTAAGAGACCACCAGCTTCCCGGGTGACCGGGAAGGCTAGGTAAACCCCACCCGGAGCAAGGCCAGACAGGACACGTTTGAGGGCTGCTCGCCCGAGTGTTCGGGTAGGCCGCTGGAGGGCGTCGGCAACGGCGTCCGTAGATGGATGGCCGCTACTCCCGCGCCGGCAACAGCGCGGGAACACAGAACCCGGCGTATCGGTCAACCCATCCACCCAACGCCGACAATCTTCGATGAGGTTTGCCGGATCCAGCCGACGTCATTGACCTGGCGGGTCCGCCGGCTGCATCTTGCCCCGCACACCGTCGGTGCGGTTGTGCTGGAGTACCAGGACTCGCCCGTCTGTGGCCACTGACGGGTTGTTGTTCACGACCTGTACCGAGACGAGTTTGCCTTCGTGGTTGAATGCGCCCTCTGCCTCGTAGGTGTAGTTCGCGTCCGTGAGATATCCGGGCTTGAGTTTGTTGACCAAATCCATGAAGTCGGCGCGTGTGTATTTGCTGGAGATCGACAATTTGCCGTTGGAGTCCCAGGCCTGGAAGGTCGGGCTCTCCGACTGACTGCCCTGGATCAGGTAGAAATAGTTGCCGACCCATGCCAGGCCCTGGTTCTTACCGGCGGTCCGCGCGCCGGCCCGGGCGGGGATGGTTGCTATCAGAGCGGGATTGCCGGCCTGCACGCTGGCCCAGTCGTAGACGTAAAAGCTGCTCACCGAAGTGGTGCCGGCGTCAGTTGTTGCCATGTATCTGCCGGACACGTCCGCGCGCCATATACCGTTTATTGGAATGTTGGCACCCTGGGTACCGGTGGTGTAGTTGTAGACAGCATAGGTGG
>NZ_CAKKMM010001307.1:0-1424 GCF_918698205.1 Microbacterium sp. Bi128
GTCCAGGCCTTCTCACCGGTAGCCAGCCCGACGAAGTTGTCGACGGTCTTCGGCGCGTGGTTGCCAAAGAGGTTGACGACGATGTCGCCGAGGCTCGTGTGGATAGTGGCTTTTGCGGTTGCGTTGGCAGTCATAGCGCCCATTCTTCCATGACGTCTACGCCCGCGTAGGGCCGCACAGTCAGTTCCGCGCTGGGTGAAATCCACTGGAAATCGGCCTGAAGAATAGCCGGTGCGTTCCTAGACACGTAGGCTAACAGCAGAACCGTCACATTAATCGGGAGGTAGTTGTGAAGAAAACGGATCGTATTGCCCGTGACTTGGAGCAGTCAGTCAGCACCGGAGTAGACAGCGCCAAGGATTGGGCGGCCCCGCGGGTTGAGGCTGCCGTGAACTGGGCTGTTCCCCGCCTGCAGCACGGACTGGACACCGCCTCTCCCAAGATCCAGGAGGGCCTCAAGTCGGCGGCCCACAATCTGGCCGGCGGCGTTGCCACTGTCACTCCCCGCCTTCAGGATGGCCTGGCTCAGCTGGCGCCGAGGATCCACGATGCCGCGGACAGCGCTACCCCGCGCCTGCACGAAGCTGTGGACAAGGCAGCCCCGGTCATCGCCAATGCACGCGACCGGGTTGTTGTCGAGTACCTGCCCAGGCTTTCCGACCAGATCGGGCAGGCTTCCGTGGCCGTCCACCGCACGTTGGAAAACGCCCCGGCCCACGTGGACGCCGTCGCACAGAAGCTTGTTGATTCCGGTGTTGTCACCGGCGTCCAGACGCAGGCCCAGGCCGTCAAGGGACACGCCAAGAAGGCAGGCAAGAACGCCAGCAAGAACATCAAGGCGGCCGCCAATGAGGTCACCAAGACGGCTAATGCCAAGCTCGCCAAGCAGCAGAAGCCCAAGCACCGCGGCCTGCTGATCTTCGGCATCATCGCTGCCGCCGTTGCAGCCGGTGTCGCCGCCTGGCGGGCGTCCAGGCCGGTGGAGGACCCCTGGAAGGTACCGACGCCGGTAAAGCCCGCCCCCACGGCCGCCCCGGCCGGCGAATCGCTGAAGGACGCCGCCGACAAGGCCGGTTCCGCGACTGTAGCGGCAGCGGACTCCGCGGCTGAGGCATCCAAGGAGGCTTCCGATTCCGCAGCCACCGCGGCGGACAAAGCCACGGAAACGGCCAAGGACGCCGCCGGCAACGCCGCTGAGGCCGCCGACAAGGTTGCCACCGACGCCAAAACGGCCGTACGCAACATCGCGGCCAGCCTGAACAACGGCGCAGACAAGCCCGGCAAGTAGAACCTGGCCGGCACAGGCCGGCTGAGTCGAGACCCTGCGCCGGGCAGTCCCGCTGCCGGCAGGTGACCTGCACTCTCCCAAGGAGGGATTCCGCCACGGTGCGGGATCCCTCCTTTTGTTTGACGCGGCCTCCGCA
>NZ_CAKKMM010001308.1:0-1424 GCF_918698205.1 Microbacterium sp. Bi128
GCCGGAGACGTCGGCGCGGTTGCCGGCCGAGAGGAAGGTCGAGATGCCAACCCGGCGCCGGCTGGAGGCCGCGTAGAGCGAGACGCCGATCGCGGCCGACTGGCTGAACAGCCCCAACCCGCCGCGACGGGCCAGGGCCGGTGCCATCGAGGCGTTGAGGGACACGGCCGGGTTGGTGTTGACGATGCCCAGGGACGCCGGGCCGATCACGCGCATGCCGTTTTCTCGAGCCTGCCGCACCAGTTCGCGCTGGCGCGACAGACCGCGTTCGCCGTCGTCCGCGTACCCCGCGGTGGCCACCACGATTCCCTTGACCCCGGCGGCCGCGCATTCCTGGACCACCTTGGGGACCTCGTCGTACGGGACCGCGATGATGGCGAGCGTGACCGGGCCGGGAACCTCGGAGAGCCGGGCGAAGGAAAGCATGCCGGCCAGTTCCAGGGCCTCCGGGTTGATCGCATAGACCGGTCCGCTGAAGCCGCCTTCGATGACGTGCTCGAGCAGCTGGTAGCCCACGGTGCCCCATTTGCGGCTGGCTCCGATTACGGCCACGGACGCCGGAGCGAGCAGTTCCTGGATGCTGCGGGCTTCGGCGCGGTGCTCGCGGGATTCCATCACAGCGCGGGATTTGTCGGTGGGGTCGATGTTGAACTCGAGGCTGACCACGCCGTCGTCGAAGTGGCGTTTGACGTCGTAGCCGGCGTCGGAGAAGACCATGAGCATCTTGCGGTTCTCCGGAAGCACCTCGGCGCTGAACTTGCGGATCCCGTTCTCGCGGGCCGCGGCGGCGAGGTGTTCGAGCAGGATCGAGCCGATGCCGCGGCCCTGGTGGGCGTCGGCGATGTTGAAGGCGACCTCGGCCTCGGCCGGGTCATCGAGCCGGTCGTAATGGCCGATGCCCAGGATTTCGCCGCCGATGGTGATCACCAGGGCCACCCGGTCCTTGTAATCCACCTCGGTGAAGCGCTTGAGTTCCTTGCTGGAAAGCTTGGACTTGAAGGCGAAGAAGCGCATGTAGATGGACTTCTGGGACTGGCCCACGTGGAAGGCCTGGACCGCATCTGCATCGGAGGGGTGGATGGGGCGCACATGCGCCGTGCCGCCGTCGCGCAGGACAACATCGGCTTCCCAATATTCCGGATATACGCCGTCCGCCGGCTGATCCACCATAGGCTTAGCCTAGTCATAAACTTACGCAGTACCCGTTCAGCACCCCTCAGAAGGATCCACCAGCCTTATGGCACGCCGCCAAACCACGCCCCCGGCAGGGGAACCCAGCCACGATTCCGCAGGAAAATTCGTTGAGAACATCGTCGATATCGATGTCACGTCCGAGATGGAAGGCTCATTCCTCGAATACGCCTATTCGGTGATCTATTCGCGGGCCCTTCCCGACGCCCGCGACGGCCTAAAGCCCGTCCAGC
>NZ_CAKKMM010001309.1:0-1424 GCF_918698205.1 Microbacterium sp. Bi128
GGGCCGGCGTTTCGTTGTGCGGACCACCGCGAGGTGCGTGGGGTGGACGGCGAAGCCGGGTACGAGGACCACGGTCAGTGCCGCGGCGAGGGCCAGCGGCAGCCACGGCGCGAGCAGGCTCGCGAGGATTCCGACGAGTGCGGGGCCGAGCACGAAGGTGAGCTCGTCCGCGGTGCTCTCATAGGAAAGGGCGGTGTCCAGGTCCGCGGAGTTCCCGGCCGCACGGGTTCCGGAGCCGGACGTCCGGGAGGTCAGTGCCATCCAGCGGACGCGGGCCAGCGGACCGACCTGCGGGCAGCTCACCCCGGCCACGAAGGCCGCGGCCAGCACGGGCACCGCGGCGGCAAGGTCGTGGACCCCGGGGATGAGGTAGGCCGTGAGGATCAGGGCAACGATGGCCACGGTGTTGGCGATGGCGGATACGAGCAGGACGCCGCGCTGGCCGAGCCGGTCTGCGAGGACGCCGAGGACGGGGGCACCGAGTGCGGAACCGATGCCGACGGCGCCGGCCGCGGCGCCGCCCACGGCGTACGAGCCTGTGACGGCGGTGACGAGTGTCAGGGCGCCGACCGTCAGCATGGCAAGCGGCAGGCGGGCGAAGAGCCCGAGGGGGATGAAGCTGCGGCCGGCGAGCAACGGCAGCTGCGCGTAGCGGCCGCCATTTGCGGGCCACGGGGCAGGCAGAGCGTCGGTCGAAATTGAAGCGGCCGGCAGCGCGTAGGTCGGCGGCAGTGGGGCGTCAAGAGTAGACACCAAAGAAGACGGTGAAGGGTTCATGGTTTCCGGGTTCGCTAAATACTGCGCATCGTCCCTCCTCCCGATGCGCGCGACCCGGTAACAGACCAATGATACCCGATCCCGGGACGCCGGCCCTGGGACCAGACGCCGGGACGGGTCCCAGAGTGGGCCCCGGGACCGGTCCCAGGGCCCACTCTGGGTCCGGCTCAGGCCCGGGTGTCGTCGCTGATGTGCAGGGTGGAGCCGCTGCGGCCCTTGTCCACCTGGAGCTGGGTGCCGATGCGCTGCTTCATTTCGGCGACGTGGCTCACGAGCCCCACCACCCGGCCGCCGTCGCGGAGGCTTTCCAGGGCGTCCATGACTTGTTCCAGCGCCTGTTCGTCGAGGCTGCCGAAGCCCTCGTCCACGAAGAGGGTCTCGATGTCCACGCCACCGGACTCATGCTGCACGACGTCCGCCAGCCCAAGGGCCAGCGCCAGTGAGGCCATGAAGGACTCGCCGCCGGAGAGGGTGGCGGTGTCCCGGCGCTGGCCGGTCCACTCGTCCACGACCTCTAGGCCAAGGCCGGACTTCGCGCCGCGTGCTGCCTTGGCGTCGGTGTGCTGCAGCGTGTAGCGGCCATCGCTCATACCGATCAGGCGTTCGGAGGCAGCGACGGCCACCTGCTCGAGCCGGGCGGCGAGGAC
>NZ_CAKKMM010001310.1:0-1423 GCF_918698205.1 Microbacterium sp. Bi128
GTATGGGGCTCCTCGTCAGAGATTGGCGCGAAAGTTCCCGCAAGATTCTTGTCTCCGCGAGCCGCAGACACCTCCAGGTCCGGCAGGGCTGCCAGTTCTTCCCAGAGGTTCCGCAGACGCATGCCCGGAACCAGTTCGCCCGCAACCTGCATCTCGCAGCGCAAGTCGTCGAGTCCGCTGTCGTATTCGAAGGTGAGGACATCGACCGGCACTCCGGCTTCACGGACAAAGGCCCTCGAGCGTCGCAGAAGCGCGCTGGTCATCCCGCCGAAGTCCGCGGGTATCCCCCACGTGACGGCACAGTGATACCCCGACGGTAGTTCTATCGGCGAACGCAGCTGGTTATTTGTTGAAGACATTTGTGACTCGTATCTGTGGTTTCAAGTATGAGGTCAGGCGAAGCTGATACTCATGTTGCCGTGCACTGTTGCATACACACGGGGAGCTGCTTTGACTTCCGCCAACGGCATCCGTGTCACCGTAGTAGCCTCGCCGATTCTCGTCTCAAGAAAGACGTCGGCCGTGCTGCCGCCCATGGCATTAAGGACGTCCGACTCGAACGGGAATCTGACGGCATACCTGCCGGATGCGTCTTTGCTAAAGCCTGTTGATGCAACGCGGAAGAATGCTTCACCAGGCCGGAGACGGAGCCTGCAGTAGAAGGCCGGGACGCGTGCCTGCCAAATCGGCTGCTGCAGGCGCAGCCTTAGGGTGGCGCGCACCTCCAGGCCACCACCCGCGCTGTACAAACACGCTGAGTCTTCTATCTCTACCGTGTGGTCGTTCCCTTTGGTTCGCTTGCCCTCAGCTGCATGATTCATGGCCTCCACCCATTGCCGCACGACATTCACATCGGAGAAGTCGTCGGCCCTGGTTCGCGCAGCCTGGCGCATCTCCTGGACTTGCAACGGAGACATGTCGACGAACTCGGCTATGCAGCGTGCAAGTTCCTCGACGTTGCCATACTGCACAAGAAAGCCATTGACGCCATTGGTGATGATAGAGGCGGGTCCGTACGGCAGGTCATAAGCAATAGGGATGCACCCGGCGGCCATGCTCTCCACAATTACCAGGCCAAATGCCTCGGAGGTGCTGGTCAGCAGCGAAAAGGACGCGTCCTTGAAATGGGTTTGGGCGTTCGTGACATGGCCCATCAGCTGAACATTTTCGGTTTCGCTGAGATCGGTGATCAGTTCTTCCAACTGGGACCGCTGGGACCCATCGCCGAAGATCTTTAACCCGACGGGGGCCGACAACGTGGTGTTCGCCAAGTGGATGGCCCTGACAGAATGGTCAACGCGTTTCCGGTGGCTGAGGGTCGCGGCGTGCATTCCAGTTCGTTCGCTGCGCACGCTGTCAGCCTCCGGCGCAGCGGCAAGGGACCGTCCGTTCGGGATCACGTACCAGTTACCGGCCTGTGCAT
>NZ_CAKKMM010001311.1:0-1421 GCF_918698205.1 Microbacterium sp. Bi128
GTGAAGTCCGGGGAGGTGTTGGCCGGGGAGAACTGGACGACGCCGGCACCGGTGATCTGGTTGATCACGGTCTTGGAGACACCCGAGGAGGCGGCGCCGACGATTGCGCTGACGCCCTGTCCGAGCAGTGCCGTGGTGGACTGGGTGGCGATGTCGGTCTTGGTGTCGCCGGAGTCACGGTGGATGACCTCTACCGGCTTGCCCAGGACGCCGCCGGCATCGTTGACCTCCTTGATGCCGAGGTTGACACCTGCAATTTCGGGCGGGCCGAGGAAGGCCAGCGAACCCGTCGTCGGCAGGAGCGAGCCGATCTTCAGGGGCGTGGGGGTGGTGGTGGCCGAGGCGGGCACAGTGCCCGTTTCGCCGCCGGCGCTGGTACCGCCACCGGTGGCGCTGGGTGCCGGGCACGCGATTCCCGCGGCCGCGGCTGAGCTGGATCCCGACGAACTCGGGGCGGGTGAACCGCCACAAGCCGTAGCCAAAAGGGCGACGCCGAGGCTAAGCACGGTGAGCTTAGCGACGCGGGGCGCAACCCGGGGGAGTGAAGTCATGTACAAGCTCCTCGATCTAAAGGTGCGAACGGCCTTTGACGCGAAAGATCAGGTGTTCCTGATTCCACTTCAAGCTAGTGCAATTTCGACGTGAAAATAAGTGACTACGGTCACATCCTTATAACACTCGTTGCATAGAGGAAATCTGGACGGTTTGCGGCGGCTGTTTTGTCGGGGGCGACGGCCCGGAACGGCTGCCCGGGTCAGGCGACCCCGACGGCAAGCACGTGCGTGGGACAAGCCCGTGCGAGGGGCCTGGGAACGCCGGGGGTCAGGGCCACCCGGCTGTCGGGCGCCGCAGGGCGGCGCGCAGCTCAGTGCCCCAGGTGGGACTCGAACCCACAACACGCGGATTTTAAGTCCGCTGCCTCTGCCAATTGGGCTACTGGGGCGCCCGGTCAATGGTATCCCGTCGCCGGGCGGATCAGCCCGCGAAAGGCCCCGCGTAGCGGAAGGTGCCGCTCACGCCGCCGGGCCAGACGGCGAGCGGCAGCAACTGGAAGTGCGCGGCCCAGCCTGCCTCCGGCGGCGCCACCCCGAGCGAGGTGGACGGAACAAAGCCGAAGCGGGAGTAGTACTCGGGGCTGCCCAGCAGGGCTATCCCCCGCTCCCCCGCGGTGTTGGCCCGCGCCACGGTCTCGTTCATGAGCGCGGTGCCGATGCCGTGGCGCTGCAGCCGCGGCACCACCCCGATCGGCCCGAGGCCGAGCAGCTCCAGCCCGTCCACCCACCCGCGGGTGCTGATCACATGCCCCACGATTTCGCCGTCGAGTTCGGCCACGATGCTGAACGCCGGCAGGTATTCCTGGCACTCGAACAACCGCGCCAGCAGCTTCACTTCCTCGGGTTCGCCGTCGACGTGCTCTCCGG
>NZ_CAKKMM010001312.1:0-1419 GCF_918698205.1 Microbacterium sp. Bi128
TGGTCGGTCAGCCACCAGCCTCGACATCTGTCACGGCGGCAACGCCACACAGCACGCGGCTACCCGGACTTGCCTTTGGCGCGGCGTTGGAGCTTTCCCTGCGGTAGCTGTCCCCGGCCATATGAGGCGAAAGTCTCAAGCGGCGGGGCCAAATGCGTGGCGTGTCGATTTCGAGGAGCACTCGATCAGCTCATAGCATAGGAGCTGTGCACATCCTTCAAGGCAAAGCCCCGGAATCGCCCCCGGAATGCGGTCCAACTCCCTCTGAAATCGCTGCGATGGTTCGTCTGAATCGCGAGAAAGCGGGGCTGACCCAGCATCAGCTTGCGACTCGCATGGGGTCTACTCAGTCGATTGTTGCCCGCTGGGAAAGTGGAGAGCACGAAATTACCATGGCCAATCTAACCAGGATTGCTTACGCTCTGGGCGTTGTTTTCGTTGTTCGCTTCGGCGCGAAGGGCGGCAAGTAATGAGCGGCTCTGTAACGGAGCCGTATAGGCGGGAAATCGTCGGTGCGAAGGGTTCAATCTTCTACAGGGCGCATAGCTACCATACGAAGGTTCCGCCCGAGGGGATTGTTCCTGTCATCGAGCACTACACCAAACCCGGTGACACGGTGTTGGACCCGTTTTGCGGTTCCGGGATGACGGGCGTGGCATCCTTGCTGACGGGTCGCAAGGGGTTGCTGTCAGATTTATCCCCCGCCGCCGTTCACATTGCTTCTGGGTATACGACGCCGAACGATCCTGTGTCGCTAGCGGATTCAGCACGTACTTTGTTGGCTGGCCTGGCGGACCTGGAGCAGGAGCTTTACGGTACAAAGTGTTCCCGCTGTGAGGGCGATGCTCGCATTGAATACACCGTCTGGTCCGATACGGTTGTCTGCCCCGGCTGCAGCCACGATGTCCTCTTTTGGGATGCCGCGCGACAGCCAGACGGAACGATTTCAAAAAACCTAGTTTGTCCGCATTGCTCCTCTGGTTTCCGTAAAGGGGACGCCGAAATACTTCCCGGCGCTCCGGTACTGGTCTCAGTCGCGTGTTTGAGTTGCCGAAGCCGTGAACAGCGGCCACTTACAGCGACAGAGATGGCCATTGCTCATTTTCCTCATCGCGCCGATATCACTGATTGGTATCCCACCGCGCCATTGGAAAGCTGGCGCGAGATGTGGCGCGGGCAGCACGGGAAGATGGGCATCGCCACCGCTGCTGACTTTTTCACCGGGCGCAACCTGCGCGCGTTGGCCGCGGTATGGAAGCTATCCGGTACTTCTCCGGAAAGGCTCGGGCTGCGGTTCGCTACGACTGCCATCGTGAACCGCGCATCCCGCCGGTACCAGTGGAATCCCAAGCGGCCCACGAACGTACTCTCGGGCACCCTTTACATCGCGTCCATGACTTATGAGTTCAATGTCTTCTC
>NZ_CAKKMM010001313.1:0-1419 GCF_918698205.1 Microbacterium sp. Bi128
GGGTTCCGCGGCGGGCAGGAGCGGCGGATCGGCGACGAACCGGACCGCCGGAGGGTACGGAAGGGGTTCGTCGATATAGACCCTCCCGGCCGGGGAGGTCCACTCGAGCACTCCCCCGGCGAGCTGTCTCACCTTCCAGCGGGTGAACTGCTTCTGCGTGTGGTGTCTCTGGCAGAGATGAGAGAGGTTGCAGACCTCGGTCTTGCCGCCGAGCGCGGCATCGTGCGTGTGATCGACCTCGCATCGCACCGCGGGGGCGGTACACCCGGGCCACCGGCAGTGCCGGTCGCGGGCGCGCAGGTAGCGGTCGATCGCCGCGGTCCGCTGATAGGTGTCGACGTGCAACACCGCCCCGGTGATCGGGTGCGTAATCACGCGATCCCACAGCAGCGACGTCGCCTCGGCGATCGCGCTCGCCGTTTCGGCGTCGATGGGGCCGTGCCCGACGAGCGCAGCAGGGTCGAGGTTCTCTCCGCCGGGCTGAAGCATCGTCAATGCCGGGACCACGACCTGCACCTTCGCACGGATCGCCCCGAGTGTGCCGAGGCCGTCGTCGCCGCGGGTCGGGTCGGCGTCGGGCGCCGCGGTCAGCAGGAGGTCGGCGAGAATGTCGGCGCGCACCTGATCGACCGTGCGGATGTCGGCGTCGACCGATGCCGTACCGGCCGTGCGCAGGACACCGTCGTCGACGGCCTCCGGGCAGAACGCAGGCTGGACGCCGGGTTCGACGGACGCCGCACCCGGCACGGACGACGCGGCGGGACGCGCGTCGATGAGCGCGCGGCTCTGCTGGGTGAGCCGATCGTAGATCCCCACCGCCAGCACAGTCGGCAAGGTGGCGATGAGATCCGACATCCCGTTCTCGCCGGGCACGACCCGCACGTTCCGTGTCGCGCGCCCGGCCCGATGCCTTTCGGTGATCGTCGTGGGCTGCAGCCGTTCGGCGAGAGCCGCGAGACGGGTCTTCAGCCGACTGGGGCTCATCCCCTCGGCCGTGGCGACCGCGAGCACGTCGAACTCGTCGCGCCGCTCCACGGGCACCGGGTGCCCGGCATCCACGATCGCCCACACGTGAGCTCGCGACAACGCCCCCGCCTCCCACGCGGCGAGCGTCACGGGATAGTCGTCGACGAGCTCCACCGCACGACCGATCTGCGCCTGCACCGATCGATCGGAGAGGTGCGCGGCCGCCGCGATCTCGGATGCCACCTCGCGCAGCGCCATCTCTGCCATCTTCGACGAGGTGCGCTGGGCCGCCATCGCGTCGAACGCGAGGTGCCCGGCGCGAGCGAGCGCCCGTACCCGTCGCGCCTCGGCCGCGGCCAGCTCGGCGTCGGCCGCGAGCACCTCGCTCAGCACGGACGACAGGTCGTCGTGCCCGCCGTGGGGCGCTGGTTCGGGGTTCGCGGAGTGCATGTG
>NZ_CAKKMM010001314.1:0-1417 GCF_918698205.1 Microbacterium sp. Bi128
AGCGACGACGACGTCGGCTTTTCCGCTTGATGTACAGCCAGAGTCCAAGCAGTCAGATTCCCTGCAGATCGCTTCACCCAAAGGAGCATATCCATGGCGCTTATCGATGCCATCCACGCCCGCGAAATCCTCGATTCCCGTGGCAACCCGACCGTAGAAGTTGAAGTCCTGCTCTCGGACGGCCAGATCGGCCGCGCAGCAGTTCCCTCCGGCGCTTCCACCGGCGAGCACGAGGCCGTTGAACTTCGCGACGGCGACAAGGGCCGCTACCTCGGCAAGGGCGTCCAGAAGGCCGTCGACGCGGTCATCGACCAGATCGCCCCGGCCCTGACCGGCTTCGACGCGACCGACCAGCGCAGCATCGACCAGGCCATGATCGACCTGGACGGCACCCCCAACAAGGGCAAGCTCGGCGCCAACGCCATCCTGGGCGTGTCCCTGGCCGTGGCCAACGCCGCCGCCGCCTCCGCTGACCTGCCGCTGTACAAGTACCTGGGCGGGCCCAACGCGCACGTCCTGCCCGTGCCCCTGATGAACATCCTCAACGGCGGCTCGCACGCCGACTCCGACGTGGACATCCAGGAATTCATGATCGTCCCGATCGGCGCCGAGACCTTCTCCGAAGGCCTGCGCTGGGGCGTCGAGGTCTACCACAACCTCAAGTCCGTCCTGCAGGCCAAGGGCCTGTCCACCGGCCTGGGTGACGAGGGCGGCTTCGCGCCGAACCTGCCGTCCAACCGTGCCGCCCTGGACCTGATCCAGGAAGCCATCAAGAACGCCGGCTACACCCCGGGCAAGGACATCGCCCTGGCCCTGGACGTCGCCTCCTCCGAGTTCTTCAAGGACGGCGCGTACCAGTTCGAGGGCAAGGCACTTTCCGCCACCGAGATGAGCGCCTACTACGCCGAGCTCGTGGCCGACTACCCGCTCGTGTCCATCGAGGACCCGCTGGATGAGAACGACTGGGAAGGCTGGAAGACCCTCACCGACACCATCGGCGACAAGGTCCAGCTCGTGGGCGATGACCTCTTCGTCACGAACCCGGCCATCCTGCAGCGCGGCATTGACACCAAGACCGCGAACTCGCTGCTCGTCAAGGTCAACCAGATCGGTTCCCTGACCGAGACCCTGGACGCCGTTTCCCTGGCCCAGCGTGCCGGCTACACCACCATCACCTCACACCGCTCCGGCGAAACCGAGGACACCACCATTGCTGACATCTCCGTTGCCACCAACGCGGGACAGATCAAGACCGGTGCCCCCGCACGCTCCGAGCGCGTGGCCAAGTACAACCAGCTGCTGCGCATCGAAGAGGAACTCGACGACGCCGCACGGTACGCCGGCCGCAGCGCGTTCCCGCGTTTCAAGGGCTAGTTAGCCGCGAAAACCGGTAACCGGTGGCTATGGTTGAAAGACC
>NZ_CAKKMM010001315.1:0-1416 GCF_918698205.1 Microbacterium sp. Bi128
ATGTCGCGGTCGCCTTCATCCTGGGCAAGACGGCCTGGGGCCGGCATGTCTACGCCGTGGGCGATGACAAGGAAGCCGCCCGCCTGGCTGGCATCCCCGTCAACCGGGTTCTCATGAGCGTCTACCTCGCCGCCGGCGCCGTCCTGGCCGCCGGCGCCTGGATCCAGATCGGGCGCACCAACGCCGCCAGCCCCAACGCCGGCGTAGACCTGAACCTGGACTCCATCACCGCCGTCGTGATCGGCGGAACCAGCCTCTTCGGCGGCCGCGGCTCCATCTGGGGTTCACTGCTTGGAGCGCTGATCGTGGGTGTCTTCCGCAACGGCCTCTCGCTCGCCGGGCTGGACGTGCTGTACCAGACGCTCGCCGTGGGCGTCCTGATCATTGTTGCTGTGTCCGTCGATCAGTGGATCCGAAAGGTCAAGTCATGACCACGACAGAATTTGAAGCCCCCCACGTCGCCACGCGCGAGCCCATCCTGCAGGCCCGGAACCTCGTCAAGACTTTCGGCCGTGTCGTGGGACTGGACGGGGTCAGTCTCGACCTCTACCCGGGCGAAGTCCTCGCGATCATCGGCGACAACGGCGCAGGCAAGTCAACCCTGATCAAATGCCTCACCGGAGCAGAAGTCCCGGACTCCGGCGAGCTCTTCATGTCAGGACAGCCCGTGCACTTCAAGCGGCCGCAGGACGCCAGGGTCCACGGGATCGAAACCGTGTACCAGAACCTCGCCGTCTCACCGGCCCTCGACGTCGCCTCGAACTTGTTCCTGGGTCGGGAGGAAAGGCGTGCGGGACTCCTCGGGAGCGTCTTCCGGATGCTTGACACCAAAGGTATGCGCCGGAAGGCCAAGGAAGAGCTGACCCGGTTGGGCATCTCCACCCTGCAGGACGTGACAGTGCCGGTGGAGAACCTCTCGGGCGGCCAGCGCCAGGCTGTCGCCGTGGCCCGCGCCGCAGCGTTCGGTTCAAAGGTCGTTGTGCTGGATGAACCGACGGCGGCACTTGGCGTCCGGGAATCGAACCAGGTGCTCCAGCTGGTCAGGGACCTTCGCGACCGCGGCCTGCCGGTCATCTTGATCAGCCACAACATGCCCCACGTCTTTGACGTAGCGGACAGGATCCACATCCAGCGCCTGGGCAAGTGCGCTGCCACCATCACTCCGCAATCACACACAATGACCGACGCAGTGGCGATCATGACCGGCGCAGCCACCGCCTGATGGCCGGCTAGTACCCTCCCGCTCTACCGGAGCTCCCTTCTCCGTCCGCGGACCTCCCCCCAGGTCCGCGGACGGATCCATACCGGGAGTTCCCATCATCACCATCCCACGAGAGACAGACCATGGATTACCTCACAACAGCCCGGAACGACGCTCACCAGACGCTCGACGTCATGGTCATAGGCGAAGCGCTG
>NZ_CAKKMM010001316.1:0-1416 GCF_918698205.1 Microbacterium sp. Bi128
GTGCGGGCGCGGTCCGGCGCGAAGACGAGGAGCCCTCGGGTCCGTGGCTCGCCGTCTTCGCCGTTCTCGCGGGGATCGCCGTGGCGGCGTGGGCGGTGGGCAGCGTCCTTCGCGATAGCCCCGACCCCGCCGTCGGACACCTCGGTGGAGTCTGGGTACTCATCGGCGCAGCGGTGGGTCTCGCCGCGTGGGTGGCCGGCGCGATCGGCATGGCGATCGCGTTCCGTCGCTCACGCACCACCCACCGACCTCGCCGACGGACGAACCGGTCCGCTCCTCCCCCGCGTCAGGGGCGTCCCGTCCCGAGACGACGCCCGTCGCCGGCACGGGCTCGCTCGAACCGCGCGAGGTGACGCGCGCGCGGGGGCTCAGCGCGGGGCGTGGAACCGTTGCTGGGCGGCGACGAGTCCGTCCTCGACCAGCAGCTCGACCGCGTCCGCGGCGTCGGAGATCAGGATGGGCAAGGTTTCGCGCTCCTTCGAGCCGAACGGATCCAGCACCCAGTCGGCCGGGTCCTGCCGCCCGATGGGTCGACCGATGCCGACGCGCACGCGCGGGAATTCGGGGGTCCCCAGCGCCTTCGCGACGTCGCGCACACCGTTGTGCCCCCCGTGCCCCCCGCCGGTCTTGAGCTTGAGGGTGTCGAAGGGGATGTCCAGCTCGTCGTGCACGACCACCACGCGTTCGGGCTCCACGGCGTAGAACCGCGCGAGCCCGGCGACGGGACCGCCCGAGACGTTCATGAAGCTGTTCGGCTTGGCCAGGACCAGCTTCGCTCCCCCGGGACGCAGCCACGTCTCCACGACGCGCGCGTTCGCCTTGTGCGCGCGGAACGACTCGCGACGCCGTCCGGCCAACTCATCGACCACCATCTGACCGATGTTGTGCCGCGTCGCCTCGTAGCGCGGACCGGGGTTGCCGAGCCCGACGATCAACCACGTGTCCGCCATGGCCTCCATCCTTCCGGATCCGCACGCGAACCCTGACAAAAAAACGAGGGGGCGTGGATGCACGCCCCCTCGTCGGTCGCGGACCGCTCGCGCGGTCCGCTGAGATCAGTTCTGGTCGCCCTCGGACTGCTCCTCGGCGACCTCGGCGTCGGCCTCCGCGATCTCCTCCTCGGCAGCGAGGGTGTCCAGCGGCACCGAGACACCGACGATGAGCGTCTCGGGGTCGGTCAGCAGCGCGGCACCGGCGGGCAGCGTCAGGTCGGCAGCGGTGATCTGCGTGCCGTCCTCGGCGCCCTCGACCGAGACCTCGACGTTCTGCGGGATGTGGGTGGCCTCGACCTCGAGCGACACCGTCGTGTTCTCGAGGTTGACGATCGTGCCGGGGAAGGGCTCGCCGACGACCGTGACGGGGATGTCGACGTGGACCTTCTCGCCCTTGCGGATGACGAGGAGGTCGATGTGCTCG
>NZ_CAKKMM010001317.1:0-1413 GCF_918698205.1 Microbacterium sp. Bi128
CCGAGGCCTTCCCGTTCATGACGTTCAAGGAAACCACCCTGGCATCCGGTGTCCAGGCCCGGGTCTGCCGGATCTCGTTCTCCGGCGAACTGGCCTACGAAATCAACATCCCGTCCTGGTACGGGCTGAGCACCTGGGAAGCCGTGGCGGCGGCCGGCGCGGAGTTCAACATCACCCCGTACGGCACCGAGACCATGCACGTGCTGCGTGCGGAGAAGGGGTATCCGATCGTCGGCCAGGACACTGACGGGACCGTGACACCGCAGGACGCCGGCATGGAATGGGTCGTGTCCAAGGTCAAGGACTTCATCGGCAAACGCTCCTACACCCGCAAGGACGCCGGCCGCACCGACCGGAAACACCTGGTCAGCGTCCTCCCCGTGGACGGCACCATCCGGCTCCCCGAAGGCACCCAACTGGTGGAACAGGGCATCACCGTCAACCCCGCCTACGGCCCCGTGCCCATGCAGGGATTCGTGACCTCGAGCTACCACAGTGCGGCGCTGGGCAGGTCGTTTGCCCTGGCCCTGATCAAGAACGGCCGCAACCGCATTGGCGAGACCCTGGTGGCCGCCGCCGGCGACCAACTCGTGGACGTAATCGTCGCAGAAACCGTACTATTTGACTCTGAAGGGGCCCGCAAAGATGGCTGACACTGCAGCACTCGAAAATTCCAAGAAGATCCAGACCCTCAGGAAGAGTCCGGCGTCGCTCCTGAGAATGGCTTTTGAAGCGGGATCCGTTGCGGGCACCGTGGAGCTGCGCGAGGTACCGTTCCTGACCATGGCAGGGCTCCGGGTCGATCCTGCCGGCGATGCAGGGAAGCGGCTGGGCGCCCTCACAGGTGGCCTGCCCTCCGCTTCCGGGGAAGTCCGCGGCAGCGGCGACACCGCAGTGCTGTGGCTTGGGCCGGCAGAATTCCTGCTCGTGGCCCCCGCCGAATCCCACGAAAGCCTGGGCGGTGAGCTCCCCCGGACGCTCATCGCAGCACTGGGTGACGGCCAGGGCCAGGTGGTGGATCTCTCGGCTAACCGCACCACGCTCGAGCTCTCCGGACCCCGGGCCAGTGCCGTGCTGGAGAAGGGCTGCGCCCTGGACCTGCACCCCCGCGTCTTCCAGCCCGGAACGGCCCTGTCCACGGAAATCGGCGGCATCCCCGTCGTTCTGTGGAAGACCGGGGACGAGACCTACCGGATCTTCCCGCGGGCATCCTTCGCAGAGTTCCTCGGCCGCTGGCTCCTCGACGCCATGCGCGAATATGCCTCCACCGAGGTCCCCTGATGGCGCTCAGCGTCCTTGACCTGTTTTCTGTTGGCATCGGGCCGTCCTCCTCCCACACGGTCGGCCCGATGCGGGCGGCCAAGCGGTTCGCCGACGGGCTCAAGAGCGACGGGCAACTGAGTTCCACTGCGA
>NZ_CAKKMM010001318.1:0-1412 GCF_918698205.1 Microbacterium sp. Bi128
GCACGCGGGGAATGTGCCGGCGGCCCAGTTCGGCCGCGTAAGCCTCGCGGCGCCGGGCCACGAGCCCCTGCAGCGCGGCGCCGCCGAGCCCCCGGTGCGCGTCAGCCAGGTCGAGGAAGAAGATATCGTCCGCCGCATCGATGGCCCCGGCCGCGGCGAGTTCGGCCCCGACGGCTGCGAGCTGCTGCCGGATGGCGCCGAGCGCTTCCACGAGGTGGTACTTGGGCAGCTCACGCAGCCCGGCGAACATCCGGGTCCGCCGCAGCGCGGCCCGCGCGAGCGCACCGCGAAGGCGGCTGCGCTGCCCCGCCGCTGCCACCAGCCGGGCCACCTGCGCCTCCGCCTCGCGGGCCGCCTTGCCGAACTGCCGGTCCGGGGCGAGCGCAGGATCATCCATGCGCAGATAGTTGGCCAGAACCCCGAGGATGTGGGTCGGGTCATCAGACCAGCGGGGCATGCCGACGTCGATCTCCGCCACGGCGCGGTGGCCGTACCGGCCCAGGAAGTCCCGCAGCCCGGATTGCACGACGCCGGGCAGGTCCGCCGCCCGGTAACGCCGGGCTATCTCGGGCAATGCGGCTTCCCCGAACACCGCCGCCGACGCCGGGTCGTTGCGGATGGCAGTAGCCAGCGACCACAGGTCCAGGTCCATTTCGGTGGTCACGTTGTTGGGCAGCCCCCGCAGGACTTCCTGCAGCGCCCCGTTCCCGGGGTTCCCGGCGAGTTTTCCGGCCATGGCCAGCAAGGCGAACCCCAGGGCGGGCAGCGGCAGGATCGCGGGAACCACGGCAAAGACATGCTGGCCAAGGATCCGCTCGACGTGGTCCAGACGCTCCGTGGCGGTGGCGCCGGCGGGCACCGCGAGTGCCGCGCGGAGCTGTTCGCCCACACGGTCTGCCCGGCGCAGTGCCGCCTCGGGCCGGAGGAGGCCGCGGATCAAGGTCTCCGGGACCTTCGCCCGCGCCGCCACCGGGGCGACGTGGCGCAGGAGCGGCCACGGCGATCCTATGGTGACGGAGAATCTGGGATCGGCGAAGAGGTTGCGCAGCACGGTGGCCGAACGCGCCTCCATGATGTCGAATACCCGGGGGACGATTGCGCGTCCGGCCTTGCTCCGGACTACGGGCGTGAGGTCGAAGAATATGCGCTGTCCGGCTTCCGCGTACGGCGCGGGCCCGTCACGGGGCACCGGCACCGGGAAATGCGCGGCCCCCGCGACCGAGGACGCAATCAGCCGGATGCCGGCGAGGCCCATCGGCGTCAGGGGCCGGGTCAGCCCCTGGGCCAGGCTGAAGCACAAATAGACGCGCGGCGTCGGCCCGGAGGGACGCCGGTCCGGCATCGGATAGAGCGTGGTGATCGGCCTGGACTGGGTCAGCCACACGGCCCCGTCCCGGCCGATGGCCCATTCG
>NZ_CAKKMM010001319.1:0-1411 GCF_918698205.1 Microbacterium sp. Bi128
TCTTCGAGGCAGGCAGCCGCGCGGGATCCACCGGGGTCGCCGGTGATCCGGCGGCGCCGTACCGGGCGGCGTTCCTGGCCATCGCGGTCCTGATGCTCCTGAGCACCCTGGACAGCCTGGCCCTCCCCCGCCACGCCGGCGCTGAGGTCAGCCGGCCTGGCCCAGCACCAGCGGCAGAACGGCGCCGGCGCCCGCGAGCCTGAGGGCCCGCCCGGAGACGGTCAGGGTCCAGCGGCTGTCCACGAGGTCGTCCACCAGCATGACGCTCTGGCCACGGATTCCAGCCAGGGCCTCCTCCAGCTCCGGTCCCACCACCAGGCGGTCCCAGACGCCGGCGAGCCGGTAGGCGCTGTTCCCGCCGCGGCCGCCGGTGGGTCCGCCGTGATTGAGCTGCAGCTGGCCCAGATACGGGATGCGGCCAATCTCCGAGATCCCGCGGGCCAGGGAATCCACCAGCAACGGCTTCCCGCGGGAGGGCAGGCTGATGATCGCGGCAGGCCGGCCGGCCCCGCTCCAGCCAGCGGTCCGGGCATCTCCGGTGCCCCACTCCCGGAGCACCTGGACGCAGGCCTGCAGCATGCCCGGGTCCACGGGCCGGTCGGGCGCACCGGCGGCGAAGGCCTCCCGCAGGGCCCCGCCCCAGCCAAGGTCCGTCAGGCGCGCCAGCACCCGGCCGTCCGCGAGGGCCTCATCCGGCTTGATCTTGCCCTTGACCGGCACGCCCAGGCGGTCCATGCCGCTGGGCCACTGCAGCCGCGGTTCCAGGACGACGCCGGCCCGGCGCAGGGTCTGCCCGGCGGTCTCCGTGGCGTCCTCGGCGATGTCGGCGCGGAACCAGCGGCCCGCGCAGTTGTCGCAGCGGCCGCAGGCGCGGGCCGTTTCATCGTCCAGCACCGAGGTGATGTATTCCATCCGGCAGCCGGCCGTGTCCTGGTAGATGACCATCGAGTCCTGTTCATCCACCCGGGCCTCGGCGATCCGGCCGTACCGCTCGGCGTCGTAGTTCCAGGGTTGTCCCGTGGAACGCCAGCCGCCGCCGACGCGTTCGACGGCGCCGTCCACGGCCAGGACTTTCAGCAGCAGCTCCAGCGGGGTGCGGCGCAGGTCCACCCGGGCCTCGAGCGCCACCGTGGACACCGCCGTGCCTGCCTCGGCGAGGGCCGTCAGGACCGCGGCAGCTTTCTCCTCGGACGGCATGGATGCGGTGGCGAAATACTGCCAGATGTCGCGGTCCTCGGATCCTGGCAGCAGCAGGACGTCGGCGTTCGCCGCGCCACGGCCGGCGCGGCCCACCTGCTGGTAGTACGCCACCGGCGACGACGGCGCGCCAAGGTGCACCACGAAGCCGAGGTCCGGCTTGTCGAAACCCATGCCGAGGGCCGAGGTGGCCACGAGCGCCTTGACCTGGTTG
>NZ_CAKKMM010001320.1:0-1411 GCF_918698205.1 Microbacterium sp. Bi128
ACCCGGTACCGCGCGACGTCCTCGAGGAAGCCCACGGCCAGACCGTGACCCTCGGTTCCCGTCCGGAAGACCTTGAGACTGTCGCCCAGGGTGAAGGTCTCCAGGTCGAGGTCGACGTCGTCGAAGAACTCGGCGCCGACGCTTACGTCTACGGCCACACCACGCTCGATGGCCAGAGCCACGACATCGTGGCCCGCGTCGACGGCCGCCGCCCCCCGATGAAGGGTGAGTCCATCTGGGTCCGCCCCCAGTCGGGCCACGTACACCTGTTCGACACCAAGACCGGCCTGCGCCTCGGCGACTAGTCCCCACCCACCGGCTCAGCAGACGGCGGTCCTCCCCAGTGGAGGGCCGCCGTCGGGCGTTAACAGCCCTGCTTTAGGTGGTTCGAGGCCGCCAGCGCCAATGACCAAAAGGCCGCGATAGTTTCCAGCTCGCTGAGCATCACGGCCGCCGCCACCGAGCCCGAGCTGCTGGACCTGCCCTGGCACATTGCCCTCGAGGACTGGCCGGCCGAATATCTGGCAGCCCTCCCCCGCGGCATCTCACGGCACATCGTGCGCTTCGCCCACCTCGGCGGCTCCGTGATCGCCATCAAGGAAACCTCGGAGCACGTGGCCCGCCACGAATACCACATGCTGCGCAAGCTCGCCCGGCTGGACGTTCCCGGCGTGGAGCCGGTGGCCGTCATCACCGGACGCACCACCCCGGAGGGCCGGCCACTGAACCCGGTGCTGGTCACCCGGCACCTGAAGTTCTCCATGCCCTACCGTGCGCTCTTCTCCCAGATGCTGCGCAAGGACACCCTGACCCGCCTCATCGACGCCCAGGCCCTGCTGCTGGTCCGGCTGCACCTGATCGGCTTCTACTGGGGCGACGTCTCGCTCTCCAACACCTTGTTCCGCCGCGACGCCGGCGCGTTCGCCGCCTACCTGGTCGATGCCGAGACCGGCGAACTGTACCCGGATTTGTCCACCGGCCAGCGCGAGTACGACCTCGAAATCGCCCGCGTCAACATCGCCGGGGAACTCATGGACCTCCTCGACGGCGGCCTGATCGAGGAGAAGGTGGACCCCGTGGCCACCAGCGAGCTGATCATGGACAGCTACCGGCGGTGGTGGACCGAGCTGACGGCAAAGGAATCGTTTGAGATCGGGGAACGCTGGCGCGTGGCCGCCCGGATCCGGCGGCTCAACGAGCTGGGGTTCGACGTCGAGGAATACGCGATCAAGACCACGCAGAACGGCTCGACCATCCAGCTCCAGCCGAAGGTCGTCGACGCCGGGCATCACCAGCGCCGGCTGCTGCGCCTGACCGGCCTGGACGCCCAGGAAAACCAGGCCCGCCGGCTCCTGAACGACATGGACTCGTTCCGGGCGGACAACAACCCGGGCATGGACGAGGAATACAG